>NZ_POSF01000014.1:300000-396595 GCF_004343605.1 Dehalobacter sp. 12DCB1 | reverse complement strand
TTCTTTGCCGTGGCATCGTATAACAGCGTATTCCCAAAATCTGAGAAGAATGAATGTAGTAACCAGACTTCGGGAATACGCAGGACGTTATGTACAATTGGCTATTTAAGAAATTATTTGGAGTGTATGATTTTGAAAAAGATTTTATTTACGCTATCTATTATTGCAGTGGTATTTATGATTGTAGTTGGTTTATGGACTTTATCCAAATCACGGACGTTTCAATTTTTCGGTAATATATATTCCAGAATGAATACAACTGAAAAAGTGGTTGCACTGACTTTCGATGACGGACCGACTGATAAAACTGACGAGATCTTATCAATTCTCAGTAAGCTAGATATCAAAGCAACCTTTTTTGTAATTGGGAGTGACCTTGAGAAGGATATGTCTGAAGGTCAAAAAATTGTTGCTTCAGGACACGAATTAGGAAACCATACTTACTCTCATAATCGGATGGTATTAAAATCATATAACTATATTAAAAATGAAATTGAAAAGACAGACCAGCTAATAGAAGAAGCAGGTTATAAAGGGGAAATTGTTTTCAGACCACCGAATGGGAAAAAGTTATTCTTACTTCCTTATTACCTAAAACAACACAATCGTAAAACTATAATGTGGGACCTAGAACCTGATTCTTACCCAGAGATAATGAGTAGTTCTGAAAAGATTACAAACTATGTTATGGAGAATGTCAAACCGGGTTCGATAATTCTTCTACATGTCATGTATGACAGTAGACAGGTAATGTTGGAATCGGTTGAAGGAATAGTAAACGGGCTAAGAGAACAGGGCTATACGTTTAAAACTGTGTCGGAATTGCTTGAGTACTAAATAAGTATTTGTTTAGTAAAAATGGGGAAGCCAACTGTACATAACACGCCGTTCCCAAAACTTAGCATTGATGAATGTGATATGACGCTTCGGGAACGGCTGAACGTTATCTGCAATGGCTGAAGTAAAAATTATTTCTTTTTCCGAACAGGTATCCATATTTCGCTTCTAAAAGTGGGAGAAGAAACATCAAAATTCTCCATCCACAATATTTCTGGGCCTTCTGATTGCTCGTAGTTGGAGGAAGGGAACCATTCTGAATAGATGCGCCCCCAAGTATTTTGAAGTATATCAGGGAATGGTCCGACTGATTCAAATACAGCCCATGTTGAGGGAGGAACTTCAAGCTTGGTAAAGTTATTCGGGCAGACATTAGTTGTCGCAACGCCAATGTAATGATCAAGTTCACCTTTTTCCTCCATACGCCCTTCTGAAAAGTCCGTTGATGCTTGAATCAGCCCTAAAGGTTCGACGTTAGATAGATTTTTAAGTTGAATTATCTTTTCCTCCGTAAGGCTCTTCCACATAGAAGTAATTTCAGGATTAGTTCCGTTAAAAATTATGGGAACCCTTTTTTGAATACCAACAATACGAAAATCTTCTTTTTCTTCAATTCTATAATTCATAGCGCTTTCTCCTTTAACTGATATATGAAAGGTCATCCGTGGATAGGCTTTTAGTAATTGACCATTATTCTTGGCTTCTGCCGGAGTTATTCCATGCATATTTTGGAAAGCCCTAGTAAAAGAATCAGGTGAACTATAGCCATATTTCAATGCTATATCAATTACTTTTAATTCAGTATCATTTAGTTCAAATGCTGCAAGAGTTAGGCGTCTTCTTCGGATGTACTCCGCGAGCGTTACGCCAGCTAGAAAAGAAAACATTCTCATGAAATGATATTCCGAGCAAAAAGCCAGACGTGCGACTTCTTTATAGTCAATATCATTTGTAAGGTTTTCTTCGATATAGTCTAATGCGTCATTAAGATTCTTTATTAAATTCATTTGGAAGACCTCCCTTACAAATAGAATAGCAGAAAAACAACCTACATATCCGATAATTCGTGCACAGTTTTGTAGGATCTGTGTTACTAGTAAATAAATGAATTTGCGAGCACCTCATCGCCACTGCAGATAACAGAGTGTTCCCAAAATCTGGGAGTAAGATGAATGTAGTAACCAGACTTCGGGAACACTCGGGACGTTCTACGACATGGGAAGGTTGTCGCAACATCCTGTTGCGAGGATGATTAAGAAAGAAAATAAATATAAGAATGTGGGGGATAGAGTATGCAGCCACCAACACCTAAGTGTTTGGAATCTGTCTCAACCAGTAAACCTATAACTGATAGAGTTATAGCAAAAGTTGATGTGAATGATATTTCTGCCGAAACTTTTTTCAAATCATTAGATTTGACAGAGGAAGATGCAAAAGAAGTAGTAAAAATGGAACAATCAGATGTTTTGTTGATAGAACAAAATGTAGTTTATTTGAACTTTGAAGAGACTGTCTCAACATCAACAGGAAACATATCTGCGATTAGAAAAGAAGAAATATATCAGAATCACAAAATAAAGGTTATTCAAAGTGAGAAGCCTTCAGTTACCCAAGAAAATATTATACCATTACCAATTATTATTACAGTAGGTAGTTGGATCGGAAAACAATTATGGGATCTTATAAAAGGATTGTTCACCAATTATATTTATGACAAATATAAACGAAAAAATGATGTGTTTGTTAATGTGAAAATTGCTCAATTCGATAGAAATTCCAGTAATTTTAAAATGGTTGAATACAATGGGAAGATCGAAGATATAAATTATGTTTACGAAAAAATAAAAGAAACGTTTATCGATGAATAAAACTACACTTTTCTATAAGGGAGCGACATCCGTGTCGCTCTCTGGATTACGGGCCTTCCCACGTCGTAGAACACGCCGTTCCCGAAACTTAGAATAGATGGATGTGACAAGACGCTTCGAGAACGGCTGAACGTTCTACGACATGGGAAGCAAAATGCGCCATCCATGGCGCATAAATATAAGTGGTTATCTTATGATTAAGAGGAGAGAGGGGTAATATTATGAACTTAAATCCTACTATTGATCAGTATCTTTTATCAACTTGTCTTTTTATTATTGATGAATTTAATGGGCTCTATCAGAACCTGCCAAAAAGTGAAATTAAGAAGATAGCAGATGAGAAATATAACGAAATGGATATTTGCGTAAGAATTGGATATCCATTTAGACAAATGGCACATTATACTGTCGGCGATAGTAAAAGGCAAGATAAGAGTAAAGTTAATCATGATATTTATATTGAACCCAAAGATTTCAAAATTGAAGTAAAATATTTAAAGAATTGGAAGAGTGCATCTCAGACTAATTCGGCAAGCAAAAATTGGGATAAATACCAGGCAGATTTTGATTGGCTATTACATGAAACAAGAAGTGGAAATAAAGGGAAAAGAGCTTTTATTATCGGCTGGTTCAACTGTGTCGATAGATTCTCACAACTTATACAGTTAGGAGAAGGAGCTGGCAATAAACCTAAGGCGAGCGAAAAAAAACATTGTTATTTTCCTTTTTTGACTAAAATGAACGTTCCTGCGCTTACAACCGATTTGGTATATAACTATAACCATGCCTATAAACCCCTACCGGTTAACTTAATTGGAGATGTGAAAGAAGGTTACAATTGCTTATTCTTAGGAAATGAGCATGATGTTTTTCATTTCGCAATTTACTATTAATTTAATGAAATTATGTTAAAGGGAGCGCCGTCCATGGCGCTCTCTGAATCACGGGGCTTCCCACGTCGTAGAACAGCCGGTTCCCGCCACTTGGAGGATGATGAATGTGGTCAGGGCGCGGCGGGAACCGGCGAGACGTTAGACGACATGGTATGCAATAGGTCGCGCCGTCCTGGCGCGGATAAATTAAAGTTGTATTAGACGTTTATTAAGAAATAGTTTTGCAGATATTTTATAAAGTGATTAGTTAAGAGGTGCTATATGGGTAATAGAAGAGGATTTATTTTTATAGGTGATATATTAGAAGTGAATATTGACAGTGAGTTTGAAATAATCCCCGGACATTTATTAAAGAAAGCAAACTCTAATCAAATAGAAACAATTAAAATGAGTATACCCGAAACCGATAATACATTTGGCTTTACAAAAAGATATGAGTTAGACAAGAAAGAAGAGAGTAATGGTTCAGGTAGTTATATTGGGCTTGAAGAATCTGATTGGAAGTATTGGATAATTGAATATGATGGAAATCAAGTAGATGATAATATTGACTTATCATTATTATTGTCCAAAGCAGATATCCATGTTCTTTTTCAAATAATCCCGAGTGGGGGGAGAATGTATAGTATACAAGGTTTACATAACTATCTTTCAGATAATACGATGTTATTACACAAAAAGATTATTACTAAGGAAAACTTAATAGAGGTAAGGGAACTAACTTATTTAATAGAAAACTTTATTGAGATCAGAAAAGATATTTATTCATACATTTATAAATCTTTAGCGGACTTTAGAAGTCTGAAACAAATACCTCGAAAATCATCATTTATGATAGTTGCAATCTTTTCGATACTAGAAACTCTTTTAGTACATAACCCGCAAAAAGGAGATAGTAGTATAACTCATCAACTAAAAACAAAATTGAACCTTCTAAATAATAGATTTGATGAAAAAATTGATTTTAGATTATTCTTCGGTGGGCCAGATTCAAATACGTTTGAGTTAATAATTGAAAAATTATATTCATATAGAAGTGACATTGCACATGGAGACTTTTCAAATTTTAATAAAGAGTTATCTGCAATTGTTGGGAAAGAAAGGGCAATTGATTTCTTGTACTTTTTGTTAAAAAAAGTTATCATACATGCTTTGAAAGAGCCTCAATTAATTAGTGATTTAAAGATCTGTTAATAAGTTTCTGGGGGGCCCGGCGTCCGTGCCGGGCTCTGGCTACGTGGGGCATACCACGTCGTCTAACAGAGTTTTCCCAAAATATGGTATAATATGAACGTAGTAACCAGACTTCGGGAACACTCGAGACGTTATATAAAATCGCGCGCATAGACCGCGCATCCATGCGCGGATTTTCATTAAAGATTTATTTTAGACCTCTTGAATATGAATAGAATAGTTTTGTAAGGAGGGGAAAAGATGATTGTCGCATATATATTAGCAGGGTTGATGTTTGTATTATCAATAATCTTGCTATCAGGAAGAGGGAGCTGGCTAATTGCCGGGTATAATACGATGAGTAAAGAGCAACAGAGCAAATATGATAGAAAGAAGCTAACCCGAGCTACAGGTATAATGTTAATGATAACTTCGATAGCAATTATGGCCTTAGCTTTCTCACTTATTAACGCCATTGTCTATATTATTATTGTTTTTGTTTCGGTGGTCATGTTAGTCATTTATACGAATAAGTATTGTCTGAAACCTAGTTCTGATAACAAAGAAACCGATTTAAGAATTAATAGAGAAAAAGAATCTCAGTCCAAGTTGAAATGATTATAGTTATCGGATTTGTGATTTCGATAGATCCGATAGTAAATATTATGTCAGATTCCAGGGGCCGACGTCCTGTCGGCCTCTGAATCCGGGGACGCGCGACTTTACATAACAGCGTGTTTTCGACACTTTGTCAATATGAATGCGGTAAAGACGCGTCGCAAACACGCAAACCGTTATGTGAAAGCCGAGAGAAAATTTTTGGTTATCATTGTAGTAAAAAACTTTGGGGGTATTTTTCATTGAAATTTCATAAAAACCCAAAAACCATAATTTATGTATCTATCGGAATAGTAATTATTATTTTGATTCCTTGGCTTTTCGACAGTTTGATATTTGGAAACAATATAAAATCGAACTTAAGTAATGGAGAATGGGCAGGATTTCTTGGAAGCTATATTGGAGGGATTGTAGGTGGATTTGCCACTCTTTCAGCTGTATTAATTAGTTTAAACAAAGGGAAGACAATACAAGAAGAATCTGAAATTAGGGAAAATGTTTTAATTGTATATTATGATCTGATATTGGGGTTAACTGATTTAAAGAAAATTTATATTAGCCACAGAAATCAATCGTTTAAAGATGTACCAACAAGAATGTTTTTGAGTAGTAATTGGATTAGAAATGTAGCTATGATTGCAAGCAAATTAGAAAACATTGATTATATCTATAAACTATATGGTGATCTAGAAATGTTAAGAGATGATTTGAAAACACTTAATGAATTGGATTCAATTGGGGAATCTGTTATGTTTCAAGGTACAAGATACAAGGAATTCATAGATAAGTTATCAAAGAGAGTATTTTGTGATGATTTTCTTAATCAGGATATGATTAAGTATGTTAGTGTTAACGAACAAATTGAGTTAAATATAGATAAAGATTTAGACAATATGTGTAATAAAGTTATGTCGGATATAAAAAAGCTCAAAGAAAAGTCTATGAAAGCTGAATAGTGAGAACAATGCATCAATTAAGCTTAAGCACTTGCTCTGCGGGTCTCGGCCTTCACATAACACCACATTCCCGCCACTTAGAGGAAGATGGATGCGGAATGGCGCGGCGGGAATGCAAAACGTTATCTGTCATTTTAAAATAGTAACATTATGTTGAAATATGTATTTATTTTCCATTGATATCTTGGTACTATTAGGGTATGAGATTATACTGGGGGTCAAGTAAAATGGGTCATTTTGACGAAAGATTCAATAATCATCAAGTCATGAAAAGTCTTCAGGAAATTTCTAGCCTTATTGAAGAAGCTAGAAAGTTGCATATCAGTAATCCTTTCCATGAAGAAACTTTCCAACGAGTTGAAGGAGTATATCAACAACTGGGACGTATATTTGACAATGTAGATACCTCCATATTTTCTTTCAACGTTCTACAAAATTTACAAAATCCTATGATTCAGATAAATAGTATTATAAGAAATTATATTAATGACAGTAATCAATCTAATAGAGAGAATGCGATTGCGCAAATAAACAGCCATTTAGAAGGAGTAATTCAACAACTTGGTACTATATATTATCCAAGAACACCAGAGGACTTTGAGGGGTTTAAAGATATTATTGTTTCATTAAGACGTTCCGTTTCTCAGCACAAGTCTAATACCGAAAAAGACTATGAAGATTTGTTAAAGACGAAATTAGACATTGAAAATAAGCTAAATGACTTAGCCAAGAACATAACAACTGAGAAAAACCGAATCGATAATATAATCAACGATGCTCAAAATAGTATCGCAAATTTTAAGAACCAATTTACGGATTCACAAGAGAAAAGATCAGAAAACTATACAAAAGAGCTTGAGGTTTTACAACAAAAGAATAAGGAAAGAATCGATGAATGGAACGCTACTTTTAATGACCTGCTTAACACTACGAAAGATAATATAGAAAATTTCAACAATAATTTATCTACTTACATGGAAAATTTTAAAAACGAACTTTTAGCCAATGCACAAAAATACGAAAAAGAATTAGAGGAACAGAGAAGTTATATTAAGAATCTTGTTGGAACCTTAACAAATAATGGATTATCCTATGGATATCGAAAATATGCAAATCAATCTATGTGGACTAAAATAATTTGGCAGATTGTTGCTGTTGCAAGTATGATTGGAATGATTATTTTTGCAATAAAGGCAGCAGAACATGCTTTATACAATAAAGAGAATTTTAATTGGGTAGTCACGGGTACAAAATGGTTTGTTGCTGCTGCATTTGCTTCTATAGCAACCTATTCGGGGAAACAAGCAGGGAGTAATCATAAATCTGAAAAATATTATAGAAAACTAGAACTAGAATTAGCTTCATTAGATCCATACTTATTGACTCTTGAAAAGGAGCAACAACAAGAAATTAAACAAGAACTTGCAAAGAAAATTTTTGGAAATAATGATTTTTTTGTGGAAGAAGGGAAAAATTCTATTGACAATGATAAAAACCACAATAACAGTGTAACTGATGTTGTTGTAGCTTTAAAAGATATAATTACAAAGAACAATCAAACGAGCATATAGATAAGGCGCAAAACGACAGATAACAGAGGGTTTGCGACATCGGGGAGAAGTATGAAGGTAGTAACCCGACGTCGCAAACCCTCAGAACGTTAGATGAAATTGGTCGCAAAGACCGCGCCGTCCTGGCGCGGACGTAGAAATAAAGAACAATTATTGAGGAGGATTTTGGATGTCAATACAAAACTGTTTCGTGATTATGGCCATTAGTGAACAGAATTATCCGGATATTAGTATTTCAAAGGAAGAATTAAAACAAAGATATGATGATTTAATTAAAGAAGCGATATTAAAAGCAAGACCAGGAATTGAGGTTGTTCGAGCTGATGAGATTTCTCTGCCGGGAACCATAACTACTGATATTGTAACAAGAATTATGCATTCAAATTTCGTAGTAGCAGACGTGAGTTTTCCTAATCCAAATGTTTTTTATGAATTAGGGCTAAGACATGCATGTAAACCTGGGACAATAATAATTAGAGAAAAGAACGCTCCGAAAGTTCCATTTGATATTGCGCATTTAAGATACATCGAGTATGAAAATACTGCTACTGGATTGAAGGAACTCTCGGAAACGTTAAAGTTGTATTTTTCACTTTATGAAAAGGATCCTAATAGACCAGATAGCCACTTACTTGAATTAGCAAAGTTGACAAAATATAAATTTCCGGATTATTGTGAAGAGCCAGAAGTGCCGAAAGAAACAGAGATAATGATGGCAATGTTAGAAAGTCCTGAATTATTAGATATGTTATTAAAACAGCAAAATGGTGAGGCAATTAATGAAAAAGAAATGATGTCGATTATGCTTAGAAATCCTAAAATTGCAGAACCATTTATTTCAGCGATGGTAAAATCCGGTGACATTTCACTTAGTTCTAAGCAACCAAATAGAGAAACAAGAAGAAAAATGAGTAAGAATAAATAGATTTTCTAAGAATTTAAGCAATACTCGAGGGGCTGACATCCATGTCAGCCTCGGCTATGCAGGACGACCAACTTCATTTAACAGAGTGTTTACGACACTTTGCTAATATGAATGTTGTTGGGGCGCGTCGTAAACACTCGGGACGTTAGATGAAATTGGTCGCAAAGGGCCGCGCCGTCCTGGCGCGGATTCTGCGAGTAGATTTGAAGAATTTTATGATTTGAAGTTCCAATTATTTATAATCTTTCTCAGCGCGGAAAATAAGAACTTGAGCAAAGTTTAATAATGACACAAAAACCAGGAGTGATTTGAGTGAAACAATCTATCGAAATTTTTTGTTTTAGCGGAAATAGAAAAGAATAAAGAGATATCTCCTGAAGAAAGAAGCTTAAACGCTAAGTTGACAGTGAGATTATGAGTATAACCGTAAGCTAACAAACCGAAATTTATATGCGAGTATAGTCAGGCGCATTTATGGGTAATGAGTATAATACTCATTTGGCAAATCAGGATTATATAGAAGGCGGAGTTTTGAGCAGAAGAGATATTTCTCTCCGCTTTTGTTCAAATAATTTTATTCTCTGTAACGAAACATTCGTTTTCGGGATATATAAGTGGAACTGATTGAAAGGAGGCACGGTAGTGGGTGACCGCATTGAAGAAATATACAAAGAACACGCCCGAAGCGTATACAAGTTCTTGCTCTCCCTGTCTCACGATGTGGATACGGCGGAAGAACTGACTCAGGAAACTTTTTATCGCGCCGTTTATTCTATTCACAAATATAATGGCAGCTGTAAAATATCAGTTTGGCTCTGTCAGATTGCTAAACATGTTTGGTATCAGGAATTACGGAAGCGAAACCGAAACGCCGCGCAGGAACTGACTGAAGATATACCTGAGTCGTCGACGCCCGAACAATCGGCTCTGCTGACCAGTGATAAGTTATTCTTGTATAAGGCAATCCATACTTTGAGCGAGCCGATGAGGGAAGTTGTCCATATGAGGCTTTCCGGCGAGTTCTCCTTTTCCGAAATCGGGGAAGTCCTCGGCAAAAGCGAAAACTGGGCGCGGACAACTTTTTACAGGGCAAAGCAAAAAATAATGGAGGTGTTGTCATGCTGAAATGCTATATTGTCAAAGACTTATTGCCGGGTTATGTCGACGGACTGCTCGGCGATGAAACGACAGCGGAGGTTAAGCAGCATTTGAAGGAATGTGAGGACTGCCGCTCGGACTATGAAAAGATGAAATCTCCTGTCAAGACACCGCTGCCGCCAACAACTGATAAAGAGGTTGACTATTTGAAGAAAGTTAGGCGCAAGGCGTTGGGCATCGCTGTCTGCCTCTTTGTCATCGGTATATTGATTGGCATTGCAGGTATTTACATTGGCGAAACCGATGACGCGCCCGGAGCTGCTCTAATTGGTATCTTGCTGATGATAGGCTTAGTGGTGCTTGGTGTAAGAGCCGTTTGGCGCAGACGCTGATGGTAGAGGACGAACTTATACCAGAGAAAAAAAGAGGCACTATCCCTTTCAGGACGATGCCTCTCTCTGGTTTTTCTATATCGGTTTGGAGTATTGCCAATTAGCCGTATCCTTTGTGTTGCATTTGAAATAAATTTGAGGAACTATTTTACTTTGATTGACAAATTCAATTTATCGTTAAGATAATGAGCATAATGTGATATTTAAAGATTTCAGACGTAATCTCTCTATTTATTTTGCATGGTTATTTGAGATTTGAGGGGTCGCCCTCCATGGCGACTTCTGAGTATGGGGGCGACCAACTTCATTTAACACGGGATTACCGTAACTTTGTGAAGATGAATGTATGATGACGCTACGGTAATCCCGGGAACGTTATGTGAAATCGGAAATATCTGAGCAGAAATATATGGAATTTATTTTCATCTGAAGGTAGTTGGGGTATAATTAATAAGAGGTGTTAATATGCCAATAGTAAGCGAATTCTACGGTATAAAAATCATGATGTTTTGGAATGAGCATGTTCCACCTCATTTCCATGCAGAGTATGGAGAAAATAAAATATTAGTTGACATACAGAATGCGACCGTATTAAAGGGGATATTCCCATCAAAACAATTAAAACTTGTTCTTGCATGGTGCGAGATTCATAGGGAAGAATTAATAGTTAATTGGGAAAACGGCAGAGAAAACAATCAGTTTATTAGGATAGACCCGCTGAAATAAGGAGGTTGCTATAATGTTTCATAAAGTTATACAAGTAGTACCAACAAGTGATTTCAAAGTATATATTTATTTTGTTGATGGAAAGATTAAGCTTTTCGATGCTTCAGAGCTCATCAAAAAGGGAGTTTTTCAACAACTTCAGAATATCGAGCTATTTATAAATTCATGTACAGTTCTTAATGACACTTTGGCTTGGGATATCACTGGGAAGTTTGATCCCAATAACTGTTTAGATTTAGATCCCGAGGAACTATATAATTCATGTCCAGAGGTGACAGAGCCTAAAGTTAATATAGTCTAGCAATAAGAGGCTGACAGAGATTGTTGGCCTTTTATTTTTATGTTTGCTTTTGAGGATTTCCGACTTCACATAACAGGGGAGTTCCAAAACTTAGCGTTGATGATGGCAATACCTATGGCAAACCAAGCGATATTGTCAACTCTTCATATTTTTAATCATGTCAGTCATGTTCAACTTGATCTTCTGGAACAGATTTTATCATCCGGCTTTTCTGTGCAAGAGAGCGGAAACATCGTATAACACGCTGTTCCCGCAACTATGTCAATATGAATGTGGTTGGGGCGCGGTGGGAACCGGCGGGACGTTAGACGCCATTCCGGAGGTGGGAAATATGAATGTTTTAATTTTTGGTGGGACAGGTTTTGTAGGAAGTAATCTGGCAAATAAATTACTTGAGAATGGATACCAGGTATATATCGTAACGAGGAATCCTCAAAAAACTGCTAACCGATTAGGAAATAAAATTCAGGTAATCGAATGGGACAATTTTTCTTCTCTATCATTAACTTATAATTTGGATCAAATCGACGTAGTAATCAATCTAGCGGGTGAGTCGATTGGAAATCGTCGATGGACCAATTCAGTAAAAGAGGAGATCATTGCGAGCAGGATTAGAACAACTGGCATAATAGTTGCTGCTATTAATAATGGTGCAATTCAACCCAAAGTTCTAATAAACGCTTCAGCAGTTGGATATTATGGACCCCGCGAGGATGAAGAGATAACCGAGTCTGAAGAAGTGGGGCAGGATTTTCTAGCACATGTATGCCGTGATTGGGAAAATGAAGCATATAAGGCCCAAAGTGATTTAACCAGAGTAGTGACCATTCGGATTGGGGTGGTTTTAGGAAACGAAGGTGCACTAGAAAGAATGGCACTACCATTTAAATTCTACATAGGTGGCCCATTGGGTAATGGAAGTCAGTGGCTCTCCTGGATACATGTTCAGGATCTAATAAGTATGATAAGGTTTATTATCGAACATCAGGAGCTAGCTGGACCAATAAATGCTGTTGCTCCAAATCCAGTAAAAATGAGAGATTTTAGCAAGATACTAGGGAAAGTTTTGAATAGACCATCATGGTTACCAGTCCCGGAATTTTTATTAAGAATAGCATTAGGACAAATGTCAGAAATGTTATTAAATGGACAACGTGCTGTACCGGAAAAAATTCTAAGTACTGATTTTACATATAGGTTTCCAAAGTTGAAGGAAGCTTTAGAAAATGCTCTGGGGAACCGGAGCGGCGTCTAACACAAAGTTCCCTCAACTAGAGGATGATGAATGTGGTTGGGACGCTGCGGGAACTCCTGAACGTTATGTGACATCTATGCCTCGAAAGAAATCGTGATGAAAATTAAGGTAGAGTTTTTTGAGGATTGGAGAAGGTTTGATAAAGAAATTCGTTTTTTGATTTAATATTTCAGAATGTAAGGAGTTTAATTTTTGAATAAGAGATTAATCGAATTTGGAACTTTCTTAGGGATGCTTTTCCTGGTGATATTGGCTGTAATAGTATACATAATGAATTATAGCGATCTAGATAGTTTTGATAGAATAAATAAGTTTAATATTATTCTAGGCTGTTTAATTTTATTAAATATGGCCGTGTATTGTAACAAGGCTCTTAAAAGAGTTTATAAAAGAAATAAGGTTGGAAATATAATCTGTTTTTTAAAGCCTAACATTACTATGGAACCACTATTTTTAACAATTTCTTCAGGTATCGTATTAGTTCTGTGGCTACATATGTATTTTAATATACGACCTTCATTTACCGGACTAGCAATGATAATCCTATTTGCTATTATGACGTTTGATTCGTTTTCTGTATATTTATCAAAGACAGGTTTAGCGGAAAAGGGGATAGTAGATTGGAACAATTACTATAATTGGAATGAAGTTTTATCATTTAGCTATGACGATAATAAACTAATCTTCCGTGTAAAGAAGAAATATTTATTCTTTAGAATAAAAGGGAAAAGTAAATTCTATTTTAACAAAGAAGATAAGAATAGAATTGATCAGATAATTGAGGAACTGTCTGGGTTGTCTTAACCGACATCACATAACAGCGAAGTTCCAAAATCTGAGAGAATATGAATGCAATAACCAGACTTCGGAACTTCGCGAAACGTTATCTGCAATGCCACGAACGCCGCGCGTCCTGCGCGGAAATAAAATAGTAACATATATGGGGTCTGAGATGATTTGGTCTAAATTAAGGAAGAAAATAAAAGATTTTATTACTCCAGGGCTAAGAGATAGAATTGATGTTCATTGCACACGTTATCATGATGCCCATGATGATTATGGTGAAGCGTGGATTACTTTAGATGGTCAAAAAGTTTTGGGTGGAGGATATTATCACTGGTATATGGCTCATATACCTCAAGAATTAATCAATAAATTAGGTTTTCAAGGAGCTTATCATAAAGATTTCTATTTGCCACAAATTGAATTAAGAGAAGTAAAAGAGATTATGGAGTTAGGTATTCATGAAACAACTCATATTAGAGATGTTTTAGAGAATTATATCAATACACCGTTTGAAGATTGCTTGGAATCGAATAATCCGATTTACACAGCATTTGCTTTAATTGATAAAAGACTAGGTAAAAGACGATTTTTAAATATTGATATAAGTAATTATAAACACCCATTAGTTAAGTTGTTTTATGAGTTGCGAAGAGAATGTTTTAGAATCAGTGATAGTTAAAAATAACAAGCTGAAGAGAATTGGCTCCAAGGGGCCACCGTCCGTGGTGGCCTCTGAACAAGAAGCGTGGCAATGCAGATAACAGCGTTTTTTCGACACTTTGTCAATATGAATGCGGTTAGGACTCGTCGCGAACACGCAAGACGTTATCTGAAATTGGCGAAAAGGCCGCGCGTCCTGCGCGGTTTGAATAGGATCCATATTGGGGAGAGAAAATGGATAGAAAATATGAGCCGCTACCAATTCTTACAGAAGAGCAAATTAAGTGTATATTGGAATCAGATAATCTTGACAAACTGATTATACTTCCTTTATCTATTGGAGAATATCATTCAGATTGGAAGTATGCTCAGGATATTTGTGTAAGGTTAGCTGTTTATCCAGAACCAAGTGTCCGAGCAAATGCAATATTAGGTTTAGCGTATATCGCTCGGACGAAGAGGCAACTTGAAAAAGATGTTGTTAAACCAATAGTTTTAAAAGCATTGAGAGATGAGAAAGAGTTTCAATGGCGAATTATTGATGCAATAGACGATATTAATATATTTTTGAATTGGAATATTGAAGTTAATGTTTCTAGTGAATAATTATCGCAGGGCTTTGTTGTGTTGAAGGGGATGCCCTCCATGGCATCCTCTGAGTTACAAGTCGCCAACTTCAGATAACAGCGAAGTTCCGCAACTTAGAGTTTATGAATGAATTAAGACGCTGCGTAACTTCGCGGGACATTAAATGAAATTGGTCGCAAAGGCCGCGCCGTCCTGGCGTGGATTGATATAAAGTTTAATATTGTTGCAAAAGATTAAAGAGGAGTTTTTTATGAGATATATTGCACTACTCCGAGGAATAAATGTTGGCGGAAAAAACAAAGTTTCTATGCATGATTTGAAAAACTGTTTCGAGAATGCAGGTTTTATAAATACGCGGACTTATATAAATAGCGGTAATGTCATCTTTGACAGTGAACAACAAAGTATCATAGATCTATCAAATAATTGCCATGATATTCTGGAGAAGAAATTTGACTTTCCTATAGGCTTAGCATTAATTGATGTTCATACATTAAAAGAGGCATTAGAGCATGTTCCTGATTGGTGGGGAGATGATCCAAAGTCAAAACATAATGCCATATTTGTAATCCAACCTGCCACAGCGGAAGAAATTATTGAAGATGCAGGAAAAATAAAGCCAGAGTATGAACAACTTTATGCCTATAAAGAGATTATATTTTGGTCAGCTCCATTAAAAACATTTTCTAGAACCCGGTGGTCAAAGATAGTTGGAACAAAGGCATATCAATATATTACAATTCGAAACGCAAATACAACAAAGAAGTTATTGGAATTGGCACAATCATAAAATGTAATATGAGAATTTTCTGGGAAGGGTCGACGTCCTGTCGACCCTGGATCTGGGGGTGACCAACTTCATTTAACACGCCGTTAGAATATATAAATGCGACAAGAAGCTTCGGGAACGCCTGGACGTTAAGCGAAAGGTGGCCTTGCAAGTAATCTTACGGGTCTTGTTTTTAAAATAAAATTAATTATAAGGACAGAAAAATGAGTACAGATAGCAAAAGGCGAAGAAGAGAACGGGTAACGGTTGAGAAAATGATTAATATTTATTGCAAGAAAACCCATACCCCACAAAATAGAAGGTGTGAAGACTGTGAGAGATTATATAAATATTCAAGCAAGAAAATAGAACAATGCATGTTTGGTGAGAACAAACCAGTCTGTGCAAGATGTAAAATACATTGTTATAAGCTAGAAATGAGAGTAGAAATAAAGAAAGTTATGAGGTATTCTGGGCCAAGGATGCTGTTTAGGCACCCAATATTAACGTTATATCACATAATAGATTCTAAGAGGAGTAATAGGAAAGCATGATTGGCTCTTAAATTAACTGCCTTTATTGAAAAAGAACGGCTAGCAATCTATTACATAATCCCAAGGGGGTATAAAGGTGCGCGATTGGAAATCCAAACTTAAAGCAGACCCAATTAATTGGTTGCTGGAAGATGAAAACCCTTCTGTGCGGTATTTTACATTAAAGGATATTCTAGACAAGCCGGAACACGATCCAGAAGTACAGCAAGTGAAGCATAATATCATGCAATCCAGTATAGTACCATATATTCTAGGGAAACAGCAGGAGGCTGAGTATCTTAAAACATATTCCAAATTTTATCTTGATAAATATAAAGGTCTTGCATGGCAACTAATTGTGCTTGCGGAGATGGGCGCTGAGGCCAATTCACAGATTATAGAACAATGCGAATACATACTCAATAATTCGCAGGAAGCCGAGGACGGCGGTTTTGCTATGAATATGGCGGCGAAGAAGGGCGGCGGCAGGATAAGTGAAGTTCTCCCATGCCTTACAGGGAATATGGTATGGAGCCTGATACACTTTGGCTACCTTGACGATCCGAGATTACAGAAGGCGATTTATTGGATTACCCGCTTTATGCGTTTTAATGACGGTGTTGAAGATAATCCACAAAGTCCGCCATACGACCGACTTGAAATATGTTGGGGCAAGCACACCTGTTTTATGGGCATAGTCAAGGCGCTTAGAGGATTAAGTGCCATACCACAGGAAAAAAGGACAAGCAAAATAAATGATACCATAAACAAATCTGTCGAATTTCTCTTAATTCACCATATTTATAAACGTAGCCATAATTTAAGTAAAACTTCCAAGCCTGGATGGTTAAAATTCAGTTTTCCTTTGATGTACCAGACCGATGTGCTGGAAATATTAGATATTCTAACGGAGCTTGGTATAGCAGACGACCGCATGAATGATGCCTTAAATATCATCCTTACAAGACAGGATGACATGGGCAGATGGAGAATAGAAAACACATCCAACACTGACCGCTTGCTTATCCCATTGGAGCAAAAAGGTGAACAAAGTAAATGGATTACGCTTAGGGCTATAAGAGTATTAAAACGATATAAGAGGGGTTGATGCTAATATTTATAATGTGTGTAGCATCGTTGACAATATTATCCCCCAAAAAACCCCGATGCTTGTCAGATAATATCGGCAGAACAACCTTTACCACGGAGTATGAAGAAAAATGCGCCGCT
Source organism: Dehalobacter sp. 12DCB1 (assembly GCF_004343605.1). Taxonomy (GTDB): domain Bacteria; phylum Bacillota; class Desulfitobacteriia; order Desulfitobacteriales; family Syntrophobotulaceae; genus Dehalobacter. The sequence goes on along the minus strand of NZ_POSF01000014.1, from coordinate 379,416 downwards.
TGCTGCAAAACGATCGCCGATACATTCTACGAACTGCTGACCATCCAATAATATATGCTTGGTCTAAACTACAGATTCTTCCTATAAATGACGATTACATTATATTTAATTCTTTCGCTATTTCCCTCAAATAGAAAGTTTCCGTTTTGTCCTTAAATCGTAAGATAACGCAATCATCCTGAGTAAATTGTACTTTATTGCCGTTATAAGTGGTACAGTGTATGCCATAGAAAAACTTGTTCGGATATTCGCCTCTGTCATCTAAGATACTGCTGAAACATTCCGTAAACTGAATCGTATTAACATGAATGTTGTCCGCGTCCAGATGAGTCCAAGCATTAAGAACCCTGCCATCTGTCAGTTCAAATTCAAATTGAATTTTGTCATCTTTATAAGCATATGAGATGTTCATATCATTGGAATTTACTCTCCAGCCAAATGCAAAGAAATAGAAATAAGATACTACCGCCAAGGCACAGACTGCCAGGGTGATGAGAACTGCTTTTAAAACTTTTCGATTCAGCTTTTTGAATGGTTTGATTTTTTCTTTGTTGTATTCGGTATTTTCTACCCTAACCTCTGCTTTCATTTGCTCAAAAATTTCCTTACACTGAGGACAATTATTAAAATGCTCTTCGATTTCCAGATTGCTTTCAGAGCTGGTCAAACCATCAATATAGCTTGGTAACAGGTCTTTTATAATTTCACATTTCATTTACGATCTTCCTTTCATAATTTTTTGTTTTGCACGATAAAAAGTGACTCTTGCCCAGTTTTCATTTTTGTTGAATACTTCCCCAATTTCTCTAAAAGAAAATGCACCCGTGATGCGTAAGAGAACTATCTCCTTTGCAGTTTCATCGAGAATATGTACTGCTTTGATAAGTTGCATTTTATCTTCTATCAGACATAATTCTTCCTCCGGATTCAATTTGTTGGAAACAATATTGTCATTAAGCATAGATGTTTCTTTGCGGCTTCTTTTATCAATTTCTTGATACCACAGATGTTTTGCAATTTGGCAAAGCCATGTCGAGACTTTGCATGTACCGTCATATCGATTAGCTGATTTTATTGCACGGTAAAAGGTCTCCTGCGTGAGCTCTTCCGCAGTATCCTCATCGTTACAAAGAATGATCAAAAATTTAAAGACTGTCTCTGCATATTCCTTATAAATGTCATCTATGTCGAACATGCAATTCACTTCCTTCAAAACATATATCCGATAACGCAGTGTTTCGTTACACCATAATTAAATTTTTTAAAAAGCTGTCCGCTTAAGCAAACAGCTAAACAAAGGTTACAATTACTATGGTGTAATACGAAACAGCAGAGGAATCAACGAGTTCTACAACATTAACTCAAAAAATCCTGTACAAATGGCTAAACCGAAGAGTTAAAGAAGAAGCTTCACCTGGAAAGAGTTTGAAGCAAAAATGAAATGGTATGGACGAGATAATATGTAGAAAGTCAATTTTTGGTGATATACTATTATTAGAGATGCTTTGAGAGGTGAAAAATATGAGTCAAGCAAAAGAGGGCTGCAATCAAAATAATCACTAACTTACCTGATCAAGCCACTTGGGATGATATTATGTATCAGCTTTACGTTAAGAAGAAAATTGAACTGTCTCGAATTTGGGAAGAAAGGTTCCTGAGGTTTTCTTTTGGGACAAAGCCATCGCCTAACACTGTGTTTAGCGACACTTTGCCAATATGAAAGCTGTATGGGACGCGTCGCAAACACATAAACGTTAGGCGAAAGACCATGCGGGAGACAGCGCCTCCATGCGTGGAATAGTCTCAGAATAATTTTCTAATGAATGCCATTATAAATGCGATAATAAAGGAAATTGTAAATACATAAATGAATGTTTTTATCCAAGTCTTACCTAAAATCTTTTGTTTGTATTGATATAAGGACATAACCAGACCACTTATAATAATTAATGCAAGCAGATCCCAGGGCGCTTCATTTAGTTTTAACGATCTATATACAACATCAAGAAGCAAAGCAAACGTAATAAAAACATATCCGAATTTATAACTAATATTTTCGATAAATGTTGTTCTTTCATCTTTCTCAACCCTATTACTGGCCATTTTCTATAACCTCCTCAAAATAGAATAAGTCTTCAAATTGTTTATTAAGAACTTTTGATAGGATTAATGCTAATTTTGCTGTCGGACAGTATTGACCTGTCTCAATAGAACTAATTGTTTGTCTTGTTACGCCTGCAAGAATTGCAAGATGTTCCTGCGAAAGATTCTTTTCTGCTCGGGCGACTTTTAATCGATTTTTAAGCTGAATATTATCATTCAAACTATCACCTCCTGACTAGATAGTAGCACAGAGAAAAGAAAATGTAAAGCATACTAGGCAAATAGACAAGTATGCCTATTAAGAGGAGTTGATTATTGTTAATTCCCGAAATCTGGGAGAATATGCAAGTAGTAACAGACTTCGGCAATTCGCAAAACGTTAAATAAAATCGCGCGCGAAGGCCGCAATATCGTGTCGCAGAAACTATCTTGTGAAAGACGATATTTTAGGCATCGAACTGGATTTTCGGAACACAACCTGATAAAGGAGATTGAGTTTATGAACTGGAGTGAGTTATTTAACGCCAATCAGCAGCCGACTTATGAAGACATAAAAGAATTTATTGGTCAAGGGGGACCATTTTGGTCTGAACTACTTGCATATATTGATTTCAGATATCAAGTTCAACCCAAAATGTCGTATAGTAAATGTTCTGCTCAGCCGGGTTGGAATGTAAAATATCAAAAGAATAGTAAATCATTATGTACCCTATATCCAATGGAAGGATATTTTATTGCGTTAGTTGTTGTAGGGGCAAAGGAGGAAGAAGAGGTAGAAATGGCACTAGGGACATTCACACCATATGTTCAAAACTTATACAGGAAAACGTCTTTTTCCTGTGGTGGACGTTGGCTAATGATAGAGGTAAGAGATAAGTCTGTACTCGATGATATTAAGAGCTTAATCGCAATAAGGGTAAAGACCAAAGGTACGGTGGGCTAACATATCAGATGCTGGCCGAATTTGCGGCCGTGGCAAGGCTTACCACAGTATGATGGTTAAAAAATTCTCATAAAGATTGGACCTGTTTTATTTTAGCAAGTTATCATACTTTGAAAAGCTAGCTGCTATAAATTACATAATATTCAGTATTAAAGTTAATAACTTGTAGTGACCGGAATATCTCTGTGTACTTAAGTGAAAAAACATAAAGAAAGAAGGCCGAATCTCAATTTATTATGATTCGGCCAAAACCTATACTTTTTCAAAGCCTATTGACCAAGGTTTATTATCTGGTACTGTCCACCAGACCATCCTAAACCACTTGAAACTTGTAATTTTAAACCTTTTAGGTTCTTAGGAATTTCAAATACAATATATCCACTTTTGCTTGTTCCCGGGTTTACCTGGGCTAGAAAGAAACTATTATCGGTGTTTACATACATGTCTGCTTCAGCCATTGCAGAATATTCTTTGCCTTCAGCATCTTTTAACTTAAATAAACTAGTATCAATAGTACGAGTCTCTTTATCGTTATTTGATACCTTTACTTTTATTAGTAAATATTCATTTTCGGTTGTTTTTTGCAAATATTGATTTTGCCCGATTTTAGTACTCCTTTTTACCTCGCTTGCAGCATACCCAATATTTCCTGCCTTAACCTCATCATTTAGCTTATATTCCTGGGGAGTGGAAGTTTGAGGGGTAGACGAATTTGGAGCGGGAGTCGGAGCAGGGGTAGACTTACCGCCACTACATGCTTGGACAAGTATGATAATTACTATGATACTTAATAGCCAAAACCACCATCGTTTATAGATAGATTTATTTGCCATCATATTTCCCCCTAACATTAATTTGTAATATTTATTATTTCTCAAAACATTTTTTTTGATTCAGAAACAATATCTTGGTTCCAGCCTAAATTATGCAAAGCACTTTGCAATTACTCTAAATAAGCTGGTTATAGAAAAATACATGCTAAGCTTTATATAAGTATTTTTGGACTAGGAAAATACTACTTGTGCTGCCACATGGTTCTTGTGAATAATCCCAAACGCAATTGTACAAGAAGAAAATAATGGAGGAGAAGTACAGGCTAAAAGAAAGGAAGAGAAAATGATGTCTAAAATCCTTATCCTAGGTGGGACAGGTCAAACTGGCAGATTGATATCGCGTCATCTATTGCAGTATTCCGAAGCTACCGTTACAATTGGGACACGATATCCCGACAAGGCACAGGTATTTGTTGATGAGCTGAATCAACAGTACCCCGGTTTACGTGCATCGGCTGTTTATGCAAACGCATCAGAAGCGGAATCCTTACGAACAGCGTTTAAAGACCAGTCTATCGTTGTGGTCGCAGCACCCACGACCGCCTATACCGAAATCGTGGCCCAGGCTGCGCTTCAGGCTGGGATTGATTATCTCGATGTGCAGCTTGGCTCTAAGAAATTTGCTTATTTGCAGTCCCTTGCTACAGAAATCAAAAGCGCTGGAAGAACTTTTATCACGGAGGCCGGGTTCCATCCTGGGCTTCCTTCCGCACTGGTTCGTTACGTGGCTACCCATATGGACTCAATTGAAAGCGCCATAACAGCCGGCTATCTCAATATGGGGAAAGATCTTCCTTATACCGAAGCAGTTGACGAATTGGTTGAGTGTTTCAAAGAATATCAGGCTCAGGTCTATAAGAACGGACAATGGACGAAAAAAAGCTCCTATGAAATACGTAAAATAGATTTTGGGAGCGACATTGGATTGAAACTGTGCTATTCTATGTTCTTTGAGGAATTGCAGCCGCTGCCGGAGTTATACCCCTCGCTCAAGGATCTTGGCTTTTATATATCGGAGTCACACTGGGTGACAGACTGGGTGGTTATGCCAGTTGTCTGGATGTGGCTAAAGATCATGCCAAACGCTGTCAGATCCATTGGTAAGTTTTTATGGTGGAGCATGGGTACTTTTCACAAACCGCCTTATCGGGTTGAACTTCTGGTTAGGGCATCTGGATCTAAAGATGGGCAGATGATTCAACCCCACGTCAGCGTTTCTCATCCCGATGGTTACGAATTAACAGCTATCCCTGTTGTTGCAACTTTATTGCAATACTTGGATGGTTCTGCCCGTAAGCCTGGACTTTGGATGATGGGACATTTGGCTGAACCCAATCGTCTTCTAAAGGATATGGAAAAAATGGGTGTGAAATGCATATCAAGCTTTTCATAAACGGCAGCTGCTTATTTGAGTTTCTATAATTGATTTTGAGAGATAGACTTAATGCAAATACATATTTATAGAAGGAGTAATCGCATGGAGAGATTAACAAAAGCATTAGAAAGCAATGGTCTTTTTGTTGTGGACGATTTTCAAATACAGCATAATAATACGGTATTAATTCTTTTGAAAACGTATGGATTGCAATAAATGGAAAAGATGCTAATAGAATTAATGATTCTCACAGTTGTCATTCATCTTGTCGATACCCTGGCCTACTCTGTACGCTTAAATTCTGTAAAAAGCGGACAGGTTGCTTTATCCTTTTCTCTTTTTAACATGTTTGTTCTTGTTTCCCGGACAGCCAACATGTTTCAAGGACCGTTAATTGCAAGCATTGTTGGTTTAAGTATAGCGCAAGGACTGAACCCGGCCAGTGATTTGCGGTCGGTTATTTTTGCAGCGACAGCAGGGACCTTATTTGGAATCTTGCTCATACCTACATTCTTAAAGATATTTGAAATTGCTGTTAAACGTTTAGAATTAGCCGGTTCTGTACCTTCCTTGGTTGTCGAGGCCCTGCAGGCAAATAATATTAAGCGAATTGTAAAAAGTGCTGTACGGCCTTCGAAGACAATGTTGGAAAGACTAAGGTATAGAGAGATACCCAAAAGGTTACTTGTTATCAATGTTTTGGTTACAGGCATATATACCATTGGGGTCCTTGCCGCTAATTACTCAGCTCTTCTGGTCCCGGAGCAAGCAGCACTAGCAGCAGCAGCTTCATCAGGAATCATTAATGGCATGGCAAGTATTCTACTTACTTTTTTTATCGACCCAAAATCAGCAATTATTACAGACCAGGCATTGAGAGGAATAAGGCCTTATGCTGATGTGAAAGCATTGGTCATTATGCTTATTGCTACAAAACTAATTGGCACATTATTGGGGCAAGTGCTGTTTTTGCCGGCCGCCCAGATTATTGCAAGCTTTTACATGTAGTAATAATGCCTGTTCATCATGAATATAAGCAAGGAAATAAGAGCCTGTTTATTAATACGATAGGAACTGAAATAGTTTTCACAGAAAATAAATATTGGAAGAAGGAATTAGCCAAATTGCCAAGAAATAAACAATAATTTAATTAAGGGGGGTCATTTTTTTGACGACAATGAGCTCAGTCACTGATTTTCTAGACCAGCGTACTTTAGCTGTGGTCGGGGTATCCAGATCCGAAAAGAAGTTCTCGCATAGGCTGTATAAATCGTTAAAAAAGAGAGGGTATAATGTTTTTGCCGTAAATCCCAATACGGACAGTATTGACGGCGAGATCTGCTATGAAAACCTTCAGTCTTTGCCGCAGAAAGCCGACGGCGTAGTGATCGTTATCCCTCCGGACCAAACCAATAAGGTCGTTAGGGACGCGGTAGAAGCCGGAGTCAAACATATCTGGATTCAGCAGGGGGCTGAATCCAAAGAGGCTATAGACTTTTGTACGGAAAATCAGATAAACGTCATCCATGACCAATGCGTCCTAATGTTTGCAGAACCATCGTTTCCTCATTCGTTCCACCGGTCCATACTGAAGGTGTTTGGAAAACTTCCAAAATAATAGGTTAGCCGGCCCAAAAAACATTTGAGCCGGCATTTTTTTCAAAAAATGGATCAGCTTCACTCGACAATGGATACAATAAAGGTTGTAAGATCTTCGACAAGGTTATATTCCTTAGCCTGGACATGGGCCAGCCCTTTGTCAGCGATTAATACCCTGATAATCGGGCGCATCGGCAAACTTTTATTCTGGTCAACTACAATCCCAACTTCACCTGTATTAAGTTTAACTGTATAGCCGGTCGGATAGGCCGCAACATGCTTTAAGAACGTTACAACCAATTGCTGGGAGAATAGTCTGTTTGCACATCCCATTACAATTTCACAGGCTTCATGCGGTACGATCCGGGAGTGGCCCGGGCCATCATTGACCAGATTATCATAAAAGTCGGCCAGCCCGACGATTTGGGCCAGGATATGGAGGTGCCGGCCGGACAGCTTCCGGGGATAGCCGCTTCCGTTCAGCCATTCGTGATGCTGCAAAGCAATATGCGCACTCAATAAGTTTAATTCGGGTTTGTTCCGAAGTATTTCATATCCGTGAATGGTATGCGTTTGATATAGGTCATTTTCCTTCGGAGTAAAGGCCTCACGTTTGGCGACAAGCTCTTTTGGCAGCTTGACAGTCCCGATATCGTGGAGCAAAGCCCCTACTGCCAGCGCCTCCAGGGTATCTTTATCCAGTCCCAAAGCTTTGCCCAAAATGGTTGCGAGGACGCAGACGCTGACTGAATGCGCATAAACTTGATTATCATAGCTCCGCATATCTGTCAGGCTCAGAAATATCTTCTCTTGAAACAGGATGTCTCCGATGATGTTGTTTACCGTCTTTTTTACTTGAAAACCATTGAGGTCTTTACCGATTCGTACTGCTTCCGCTGAATGCTCAATGGAGTTCATTGCCTCCCGCCTGTTTTCCTCGGAAATAACATCCTCAATAACGATATCCTTGGTTTCGTCATCGTCCACATAGACAATACTAATGCCCAGTTCTTTTAACCGGTCGATATATGGCTGGGTCAGCGTGACTCCTTTACCAAGCAATGAACGGCCGTTATGCGAGAAAATGGTTCTTCCCAACACGTCTCCCTTTTGAAGCCGGTTTACACTTACCTGACGCAATTGTAATCTTCCTTTCCAATAAATCAGTGCTGGCTGAAGCAACAAAAAAATCACCAGCAGACTGCATGGCGACATTCAAAACAAACCTGAGCGGATTCGGTAGCCTGGCAGTCATCAGAATTATTCTGGAAGACCCATAGCTTTGCGTCCCTGGCTTTCACCAGGTTTGCCATTGTCGTTGCTCCTGTATCCCTATTTGATTAATATTTCGGTCATAGAACCATTGTAGCACATTGCTTTCAGGTTCTACAGGGGTTATTTGGAAAATTATTCTTTATTTTGGTGCCAAATGATCAATGTCTCTTAATTTAGCAGAGGAATCTGCTTAAATTCATATAACTCATTAATGATATTTATATACGTGCGGATAACATTCTGAAAATAGTTAAAGGAGAAACTAAAAATGGGAACGGATAAAGTGGTTCATGAATCAGTTGATGGGTATATTTTGCAGTTTCCTGATGAGATACAGGAAATATTAAGAGCAATTAGAAATGTGATAAGAGAAGCAGCACCGGACGCAGTGGAAAAGATTAGCTATCGGATGCCTACGTTTGTACTGAACGGTAATCTCGTTCATTTCGCAGCATTCAAGAACCACATTGGATTTTATCCGACACCAAGCGGGATTGAAGCCTTTAAACAGGAACTGGCCGGTTATAAGGGAGCCAAAGGGTCGGTACAATTCCCGTTAAATAAGCCTATGCCGTATGCGTTAATAAGCAAGATCGTGAAGTACAGAGTTGCAGAGAACTGTTCTGCAGGGGTTGAAATCTGATCTTTATCAAATGATTATTGCCGGGAGATGCATGTGATGGTCAAATCAATGGTAAGTAAAGAATACAGGCGGAAATGCGCCGACTTTTCATTATGCGGATTAAATTGCTGTCTTTGTCCGCGTTTTCATACGGAAGGTTCTTCAAAGTGCCCCGGCTGCGGGGGCCCGGACTTTTTTTTGAAGCATCCTTCCTGTGCCGTAATTACCTGTAATAAAAAGCATCAAAATGTTGAATACTGTTTTGAATGCAGTGTCTATCCATGTGAGAGGTATCAGGCTCCAAGCGAGGCCGATTCTTTTATATCCTATCAAAATGTATTGCAGGATCAAGCCAAGGCTAAAATGGATCTTCAAAATTATCTTGAAGAACTGACGGAAAAACACAAAATTTTAGGGGAACTAATCGCGGATTACAATGACGGCAAATCAAAGGGATTTTATTGTCTGGCGGTGAACCTGCTGCCGCTTGCCGTCCTGAATAATATGATGGATAAGATCCATCATATGGATCGGATCAACTGTAAGGGCAGTGCTGAAGAAGCTGTCCGCTTGCTAAAAGCGGAAGCCGATAGTCTGAATATTCAACTGGTTCTTAGAAAGGCTAAAAAGGATTAAACAGACTATTCAAGCATCATTTCTGGGGATAAATCAAATGTTCTTTGTTTTGGAGGATCAAATATTGTCTGGAATTCGTGAACCAATAGACATTTTTGCTGAGCAGAGGCGCAGTCTGGGAACTGACTGCGAGAACTGCTTCGGGTTGTGCTGCACCGCGCTGTATTTTTCAGCTTCGGAAGGCTTCCCAAACGATAAAGAGGCTGGTCAACCCTGTCGGAACCTGCAGGAAAATTTTCGCTGCAGTATCTATCAAGATCTTCAGGGACTGGGTCTGAAAGGCTGCATAGCATTTGACTGTTTTGGCGCAGGGCCAAAAGTATCCAAGCTCAGTTACGGCGGCAGAGACTGGCGGCGATCACCGGAATTCCGGGAGCAAATGTTTGAAGTTTTCCTTGTCATTCGCCAGCTTCAGGAGATGCTCTGGTATTTGACAGAAGCAGAGACATTACGGCCGGCTCATTCAATTCATGAGGCGCTTCGTACCCTGCGGGAAGAGACGGAACGGCTGACACTGCTCAGCCCAGGCGAGCTTCTGAAAATGGATGTACCCTTATATCGTACCGAAGTAAATACCCTGCTGCTTCAAACAAGTGAACTGGTCCGTGCTTTTGTTTGTCAGGAACGGAATATTCAGGCTGGGATTCGGAAGACGTTTAAGCGCAGGAATAGTCTGATTGCTGCAGATCTCCGGGAAACAGACCTCAGAGGGGCTAACCTTAGAGGAGCCTGTCTGATTGCCGCAGACCTCAGCGGGAGCGATCTGGGCGGAGCTGATTTGATCGGGGCGGATTTGCGTGATGCCGATCTTAGCGGTACTGATTTAAGCCAAAGTTTTTTCCTGACTCAGGCCCAGCTGAATACAGCGAAGGGAGACAAGCGTACCAAGCTGCCGCCATCACTTTTTTATCCAAGACAATGGAGTATGGACTGATATGGAAATGGAAATTATCTATTCATTTGAACCGATCATCAATCAGGAGTCCCGGGTATTGATCCTCGGCTCGATGCCGGGAGTGCAATCGTTGAGGGAGCAGAAATATTATGCACATCCTTACAATCACTTTTGGCGGATTATGTATGCGCTTTTTGACGATGCCCGTGGATGGTCTAATGCCGCGGATGCCATGGATGATTATGATAGCAGGAAACAATTTCTTTTAGACAGAAAAATTGCCCTCTGGGATGTCATTCGTAACTGCTCCAGAGAAGGCAGCCTCGATAGCAATATCGTCAATGAACAGGTCAATGATTTTCAAAATTTATTTATTCAGTACCCAAATCTGGAATTACTTGCATTTAACGGAGCAAAGGGCTTTAATATATATAAGAGGAAAATCCGTCTGGAGTCTGCTTCCATTGCCTATCTGCTATTGCCCTCGACCAGTCCGGCCAATACGATGAAATTTGAGGAAAAGCTGACACATTGGAAAGCAATTTTGAAATACTTATGAAATCTTGAAGTAATACCCATGAAGTTTTAAGCAAGTCGTTGTGAAAGGTGTGAATTGATGGATAACAATCAGCCTGAACTGAAAGAAAATTATACATTTCTGATTGTAGGAGATTCCATTTCCAAAGGCGTGATCTATAACGAGGATCAGGGAAAATATTCGTTATTGGACAGAAACTATGTTTCTCTGGTTCAGAATAGCCTGAAGGGCATCGTTTATAATGCAGCCAAATTTGGCAACACCATAAAAAAAGGCATTGAACGCCTTCATCGGGATGTATCCAAAACGCGTCCGGATATTGTACTGATCGAATTTGGAGGCAATGACTGTGACTTTAACTGGATGCAGATTGCGAGTGATCCAATGGCAGAGCATGAACCCAAAACGGATTTTAACGTTTTCGGAAAAATGCTCACAGATACCATTATTTCGCTTAAAAACAATAATATTATCCCGGTGTTGATGACGCTCCCTCCGCTTGACGCTGATCGGTATTTCAAGTGGATTAGCAAAAACAGTAATGAGATAGGGAAAAATATATTAATTTGGCTGGGAAGCGTTACAAAGATATACTGGTGGCAGGAACGCTACAACTCCATGATTGTGAACATTGCAGAGGAAACAAAGACGAAATGGATCGATGTAAGAGGTGCTTTTCTGAAGACACCGGATTTTACGCAATTGCTTTGTATTGATGGGATCCATCCGAATGAAGACGGGCATAAGGTCATTGCCCAAAAGGTGACGGAATACCTCAGACAGAATTACAATTTTCTGCTCAAAGATTCTTCCGCGGACAGTCTTTCTTAGTATTTAGAAAGTATAAGCTTTTCACCCTTTACGGTTCTAATCATCAATCTATTTATCTTGGTACTATTCTCAGGAAGGATCAGAATATTGAAGAATTTGCTGAATACGCTCAAAAGAAACAAAACCCCGCTGATTGTGTTAGGTGTCATTATTGTGGTGTTGCTAATCATTAAACTGGTCCTGGTGGATTTTGTCTATATTGGCCACCAATACGAAAAGAACAGGATTATTACCCCATGGGGGGAAAAGATAAAATCCGCAAACCTTTCTGTAGATTATACAATTGAACAGGCTCTAAGCGATATAGACAGTCTCGGGCTGAATACCCTGAATGTCCCTGTTCAAATTGATATTCCGTCGTTGACGGCCAGTACGATGAGTATCAATGCGGAAAGCGAAAAGAAAGCGGTCCGGCTGATTAAACGCTTAAAATATAAAGGAATTAACGTCATTCTGGAACCTTATCCGTATATTCAAAACGGTGAGAAATATGAGACGGATCTCAAGCCGGATCATATCAATCAATGGTTCTGGAACTGGAAACAGGTCGTCCTCGCCGAACTTATCCGTGATGTGGCTAAGCCGAATAAAGTCTACGCCGTGTGTATCGGTTCCAACTTTGATCAATTCGAGGATCAATGCGGTTATTGGACCGATGTTGCGGATTTTGTCAGGGCGGAATACCAGGGCAAAGTGACTTACCGGACAAACTGGTGGTATACAGCTGAATGGAATACCGGGCAGGACTTGGCGTATGATACCTACATTGCCAAATTAAATAATCCGGTTCTTGGAAAAGTGGATTTTATCTCTGTAGCAGCTTATTTTGAATTGACCGACCAAGAAACCAATACCGTGGAGAACCTTGTAAGTTCAATTTATAAGACTCAGATTTTTGACAGAAACCAGAATATCTACGACGAATTAAAGCAATTGTCTGTCAAATGGAATAAACCCGTATTCTTTGGTGAACTGGGTTTTCCAAAAAGAAGCGGTGCCGCGGTTCATCCCTGGAACCCCTTGCCGTCGGACATTATCAATAACCAAGAGCAGGCAGATTGCTTTCTGGCTTATCAGCAAGTATTTGAAAAAGAGACCTGGCATCTTGGGTTTTCTGTTTTCGCTGTGGGCAAAGATGATGAAAACAAAAATTATTACCCAAGCGAGCAGAGCAAGAAAGTCATTAAAAGATGGTATGCCGAATACCAGCATACTAGCAAGGAGTAATGACGTGCCATGGACGGTACTATAGCCAAAAAGCTAAATAAAGTATTTGGCTTTTGCTCCGGGGAAATAACGGTTCATAAAAGCCAGAAAGAAAGTCTTTATTTCTTCCATTTCAACGGGTGGGTAGACATATTTGCCGTAGCCGAACTGCCCGAATTTAAATTTGCGCGAAGCTTCATCCATCGGTAGGCTTGTCTGCGGATAGATATTTAAAATATTGGACTTGGCCCGGGAAGAAAAACGATGTGTAATAAATTCAAACGTAAGCGCTGCAGGAGAAAAGTTTGCCGGAGAAGCGGCTTTTAACTGCTCTGCCAGGTCAGCAAAGAGCTTTTCGTATTGATCCATCCAATTCTCGAATCTGATAATCGGGGCAATAATAAAACCTAAAGGGTAGCCGGCACGAAGTACTTTTCCGGCTGCCCTTATTCTATTTTCAGCGGATGGTGTCCCATGCTCATAATTTCTGATGATTTCCTCGCAATTCAGGCTGAAACGAAACCTGGTATGGCCGTGATGTTCCAAATTCAAAAGGCAATCGACGTCAGTGAATTTTGTGACAAAGCGAAACCTGCCCTGAGGCTGTCTTCCGAAAAATTCAATGCTTTTTCTCAGACTGCCTGTATATTGTTCTACCGGGATTGGGTCGGAAACTGCGGCTCCTTCGAAATAAGTGATCTCGGGTAAACGTTCCTGGATTAAAGTTTGGGCTTTCTCAAGCAGTTCATTCATATTGACATAGATGCGGATGTACGGTCTTGTACCCAGCGTCGTGGCTAAATAACAATATTCGCACATCCCGGGACAGCTTGTGGTCAGCGGCAGCTGATAATGAGCCGAGGGTTTGCAGGTTTGAAACGTTTTTCCGCGTTTGACACCGATCACCAATGTTTTTTTGGCTTCAAAATAGGTTTCGGCAGCAGTATCTCCGCTCAGACCGGTTATTCTGTTATGAGAGCTTGTCGCTTTGACCGGAATCTTGGTTTGCCGAAAATAATCAACAAGCTTCTTTCCAAGTGGATAATTCAAGGCCTCAGGCTCATAAAAGACCTGTTTGGGCTCGAAATTCAAGTTAATCCCCCTTCTGGAGTACAACATATTCAGAGGTATGGACTTCTTCAGTGCCGACAGTAGAGGGCAATTCATATTTATACCCATTGATCATGGATGAGGTAGTACCATCATCATCCAGAAGATCCTGTCTGAATACAAGGTAGAGGTGAATCAACAAAAAGACCACATAACCCCAGGCGACAAGATGATGACTCATTCTAACCAGATTTTCGTTGTGAAAAGCCGGAATGACCCAGGAAAACAAATTTCCGGATATACCGTCCGGATTGGTGCCTATCCGCATAGCAAAACCCGTTATAATCATGAAAAAGCTTCCGATCCAGATGAAAAGAAGATAAGACAGCTGGGCTAGGGCATTATGCCCGAGATGTCCCTGATGTTCTCCTCTCATAAACAAATAGTAGCGGATTGTCGACTTGAGGTCCTGCCAAAAAGGCTTCTGCCAGAAACGTATCTTGGCATACTCATTACCTGCCCAGAACCAATAGAGGCGAAATAACAGATTGGCCGTAAAGATAAAAGCGGCTATTCCATGCCAGTAGCGAACGGATCCCATTAAAAACTGCTGGAAAGCTTCTCCGGGGGTAATAAAGACAGGATTTCCAATATACAGACCTGTAAGAAAGAGTACGGTGACGGCGGCTGCATTGATCCAGTGAAATATCCGGACAGGAAATTGCCAGACGTATACCGGTCTGCGTTGCGACATCGGGGCGGAACCCTTCTTTTCTTTGGATAAGGCCAATCGTAATCCCTCCGTATCACTTAGAATGTATTCTAGCGTCACCATGGCACGCAGATATTGTGGCCCCTAGATTTTCCCTAGCATAATAGTTTTCCTTGTGGTGTTATCAGGTGTGCTGCGCAGGCGATACAGGGGTCAAATGAGTGAATGGTCCGGAGCAGTTCCAGGGGCTGGTCGGTAGCGGCGACTGGTGTGTCGAGCAGAGATGCCTCATATGGACCTTTTTGTCCTGTAGCATCCCGCGGTGAGGCATTCCAGGTTGTCGGCACAACCGCCTGATAGCTTTCCACCTTGCCGCCGCGGATCTTAATCCAGTGAGCCAGAGCTCCCCGCGGGGCCTCAGCCCAGCCGACACCCTGGGCTTCTGTTGGCCAGCGGCTGGGTTCCCATTTTTCAGGATTGAAGGTTTGTGTGTCACCGGCTTTAATATTAGCGATTAGATCCGCATAAAAACCGGCGAGTTGATCGGCGCAAAATTTTGCTTCCAGTGCTCTGGCCAGCGTTCGTCCGAGCGTTGAAAACAAAGCAGTGAGCGGAAGGTCCAGTTTCCGCAGGGAGCTATCGACCATTTCCTTGATTTCCTTATTGCCCTTGGCATAAGCAACCACGGAGCGGGCCAGCGGGCCGACTTCCATCGCATGGCCCTGCCAGCGCGGTGTTTTGATCCAGCTGTATTTTTTTGATTCATCCAAATTGTGATAAGGTGGTTTGGGCCCGTCATACGCTGGATCCGTCTGCCCCTGCCACGGGTGAAGCCCGGCATCCTTATCCTCGTATTGATACCACGAGTGAGATACAAATTCTTGAATATGGCTTGGATCCTTTAGATCAAGATCATAGACTTTGCTCAAGTCCCTGTTGAGGACGATTCCGCGCGGGAAAAGGTAGCTATCCGGTTCATGGATATCGACGAGCGGTACGCCGCCGTAGGCCAGGAAGTTGCCGATTCCGCCTCCCCAAAGGTCTTTTTTGTAAAAGCCAGCAATGGCCAAAATATCTGGAATAAGGACCTGGTTGACAAACGTTTGGGCTTCATCAATCTTCGTTTTTACAAGATTCAGGCGTTCCATATTCAGAACATGAACGTCATCAAGATTGATGGTCGAAGCATGCCCGCCAACCAGATAGTTTGGGTGCGGATTTTTCCCTCCGAACACAGTATGGACTTTGGCAATTTCCTTTTGCCAGCTTAATGCTTCCAGGTAATGTGCGACTCCCATTAGATTGGCTTCCGGAGGCAAGCGATAAGCTGGATGACCCCAGTAAGCATTGGCAAAAATACCAAGCTGACCGCTTTGGACAATATTCTTAACTTTGTTTTGCATATCCCTGAAGTAACCCTCGGAAGAATTAGGCCACGAGGAGATGGACATGGCCAGACTGCTTGTTGCTTTAGGATCAGCCTTTAATGCGCTTAAGACATCAATCCAGTCAAAACCATGCAAATGATAAAAATGAATCACATGATCCTGGGTAAATTGGGTCAGCGTCATGATATTGCGTATGTAGTTGGCATTTTTCGGGATCGAATAATCCAAGGCATCTTCCACTGCCCGCACGGAAGCAATCGCATGAATGTGCGTGCAAACACCGCAAATTCGTTGGACAAATGCCCAGACATCACGTGGATCTCTGTTTTCGACAATCTTCTCAATTCCTCTAAATGTTGTTCCTGAGCTGACAGCATCACTGATCTTTGTCCCGTCAACAATGGCTTCAATGCGTAAATGACCTTCGATCCGGGTGACAGGATCCACAACAATTCTTGTTGTCATTGAGATTCAAAACCTTTCTGCATTAGTCTTCTTTATCATTCGTCTTAGTCTTCTTAGTTACTTGTCTTCTTTGTTCAGTATCCGTACTTCTGTTCGGGTGGTTCTTTTTCCCACGCCCTTTGGCAGCGGCCGTAATTCCCCCATGGGCAACAACACCCAGACCGGCCACACCTAAAGCGGCAAGACCGATATGGTCAGGGTTGCCGCCGATGGCCTGATTGGGGATCTCAGCCAGGTGAGCATAAAAAGGCGTGCTGGAATCATACCAATTATTCTCGGAACAGGCCATACAAGGGTGTCCCGATTTAACAGGAAAGCTGACTCCGTCATTCCATTCCGTTACGGCGCAGGCATTATAGGCGACTGGGCCTTTGCAGCCAACTTTATACAGGCACCAGCCTTTTCTGGCACCTTCGTCATCGAAGCGCTCAACAAACTGGCCGGCATCAAAGAAGGCCCGGCGGGTGCAGCCGTCATGGACACGTTTGGAGTAAAAGGCTTTAGGACGGCCCAGGCTCGTTAATTCCGGGATTTTCCCAAATGTCAGGTAATGAACGATTGTACCGGTGATGACTTCAGCAATGGGCGGACATCCGGGAACGTCAATGACTGGCTTGTTCTTGACAATTCTCCGAATCGGTACAGCCTGTGTTGGATTGGGGTGTGCCCCCTGGACACAGGCGTTAGTCGCACAGGAGCCATACGCTATCACGGCAGCTGCTCCATCGGCACATTCCTTCAGAAGCTCGTTGGCAGTCATTCCGCCGATGGTACAGTAAATGCCGCCCTCTGCCAGTGTGGCACTGCCTTCGACTACCAGAATATATTCCCCGTAATGTTCCTGCATTGTTTTCAGACGGACAGACTCTGCCTGTGTTCCGGCTGCGGCCTGCAGCGTCTCCATATAATCAAGGGAAATCATATTGAAGATCAGGTCCGAAAACAAAGGATGGGCGGACCGGATGAAAGACTCGCCGCAGCAGGTGCATTCCTGCAGATTTAGATAAATGACAGGTGGGCGTGACTTGTTTTCCAAAGCTTCCACAATTCTGGGGACAGCGGTTGCATCGAGTCCCAGCATTGCTGCAGTCATGGCACAGAACCTTAAAAAGTCCCGCCGGGATATTCCTTTCTGGCGGGCCCAGTCATAATAGCTGCCCTTTTTCAATATTTTCCCCTCCCGACATAGTATAATTGGCTACTGAATGAAAAAAAGCCGGTCTTTTGCTAATTCATCATTATTGTGTGTTCCATAGCATATTTTATACATTTCTTTACATATACAGGTATTTTGTAATACGCAGGAGATAGCCGGCAATGTGAGTGAAAAACAGCAACTCAGAAAAATTCGGAACAGCAGAGTAGAATTACCCTTAAATAGATCATAATAATATCAAAGAAATATCCAGTCTGAAAAAGAAGATTGGTGATAAGAATGAATCAAGCAGTCCTATTTGTTCTGCTGATCACGGCTATTAATATTACGTACGTATCACTGACAACGGTACGGTTTATCCTTGTGATCAAGGGCTTAAAGGAGTATGCTTCCATGCTGTCCATGATCGAAGTGCTCGTGTACATTGCCGGATTGTCTATTATACTGAAAAACCTGGACAGTTACTGGAACATCGCAGCGTATTGCATCGGCTATGGGATCGGAGTGTATCTGGGAAGCAGGATCGAGGAAAGACTTGCTCTCGGGTACATGACTGCAGAGGTCATTGTTGATTCGCTCGATGAGACGCTTCCCAAATTATTGCGTAAGAAAGGATTTGGCGTTACGACCTGGACCGGGGAAGGCCGCGACGGGAAACGCCTCCTGATGTTGGTTCTGGCCAAAAGAAACCGGCAAAAAGAACTTTTGAATATTGTTAATGATTCCTGCCCAAGCGCGTTTGTATTCTTCCAGGAACCTAAGAATTTTCATGGGGGGTTTTGGGCCGGCCGACGGTAAGATGTTAAGACAGTAAATGGCCTGCAAAGCTGATGTGGGCAACGACGATAAGAATATAATCAATAAAATAGCAGAGGAGAGGGCTGATGCCCTCTCCTCTGCTATTTTTTTCTGAAGGGTATGGATTAAATGAGGAACAGCATTTCCGCATAAGTCGGCAACGGCCAAAGCTCCGCGTCAACAAGTGTTTCAAGCTTATCCCCATAGATCCTCAATTCATTCATCGCGGCAAAGACGATGTCACGGTAGCAAACCGCATTGGCATGGACATCTTCAACGTCGGACGCACCTAGGACCGCTTTTTCCAAAGCTACAGTTTTGGCTTTAAAGGAACCTAAAGCCGAGGATACTTCTTTAATGACTTCTTCCTGCGCGGAGGTGTCCGCAGCAACTACAGCAGCTTTAACACTTTGTACGGACCCGGCAAGGTCAGCTACATATTTTGCAGCTGCGGGAAGAATCAGCCTGTTAGCCATATCAATCATCGTTTTGGCTTCGATATTGATCGTTTTGCTGTATTGTTCCAGCAAAATCTCGTAGCGGGAATGAACTTCCTGTTTGCTCAATACACCGTGTTTCTCGAACACATTAACACACTTCTCATCAATGAAGTGCTCCAAAGCTTCCACCATGGATTTGATGTTCGGCAGACCGCGTTTTTCTGCTTCTACGACCCAGTCTTCGGAATAGTTGTTGCCATTGAAGATGATACGATTGTGTTTGACCAGAATTTCTTTCAAGAGGGCCTGCAGTTCGCTGTTAAAATCGGCAGCCTTTTCAAGCTTATCGGCAATCTGGCAAATACTTTCAGCGACAATCGTGTTTAGGACCATGTTCGGACCAGCAATGGATGCACTGGAAGGAACCATGCGGAACTCAAATTTATTTCCGGTAAAGGCAAACGGTGAAGTCCGGTTGCGGTCGGAGTTATCCTTTGGAATTTCCGGAAGCGTGGACACGCCGACTGTCAAAGTGCCATTTGGTTTGGATGATACAGCACCGCCGTTATTTTGGATTTGTTCGACAATATCCGTCAGCATGTCGCCGAGGAACATGGAAATGATCGCCGGGGGAGCCTCATTCGCACCGAGACGGTGGTCGTTTCCAGGGTTGGCGGCGGACACCCTGAGCAGTTCGGAGTATTCGTCCACAGCTTTAATGACAGCACAAAGGAAAGTTAAGAACTGAGCGTTATCGTGCGGGGTATTTCCCGGATCAAGCAGATTCTGTCCATCATTGGTGCTCATGGACCAGTTATTGTGTTTCCCGGAACCATTGACGCCTGCAAACGGTTTCTCATGAAGCAGGCAGACCAGATCATGATGCAAGGCAACCTTTTTCAAAGTATCCATGACCAGTTGGTTATGGTCGGTAGAAACATTGGTTGTCGAGAAAATTGGGGCAATTTCAAACTGGCCAGGAGCAACTTCGTTGTGCTGCGTTTTAGCCAAAACGCCTAACTTCCAGAGTTCTTCATTCAATTCTTTCATAAAGGCAGCAATGCGCTCTTTGATGCTGCCGAAGTAATGGTCTTCCATTTCCTGGCCCTTAGCCGGAGGAGCGCCAAAGAGTGTTCTGCCGGTAAGGACTAAATCCATTCTGGCATCAAAAAAACTTTTATCAATCAGAAAGTATTCCTGCTCGGGTCCGACCGTAGAAATGACCCGGGTTGCTGTCGTATTGCCAAATAATTTTAACAGTCTTACTGCTTGTTTGGAGAGTGCTTCCATAGAGCGCAAAAGCGGAATTTTTTTGTCGAGAACTTCACCGGTATACGAATAGAATACTGTGGGAATCGTCAGCGTGACGTTGCCGTTTTTCTCTTCTCTGGCAAAAGCCGGAGAGGTGCAGTCCCAGGCAGTATAGCCTCTGGCCTCAAACGTAGCTCTAATGCCGCCGCTTGGGAAAGAAGACGCGTCAGGTTCGCCTTTGATCAGTTCTTTGCCGGAAAACTCCATAATGACTTTGCCGTCGGCAGTCGGAGAAATAAACGAGTCATGCTTCTCCGCAGTGAGTCCTGTCATCGGCTGGAACCAGTGGGTATAGTGGGTAGCTCCTTTTTCAATCGCCCAGTCTTTCATTGCATTTGCAACGATTTCTGCAACATCGGGGTCCAGCGCTTTCCCGTCCTCAATTGTTTTTTTCAAAGCTTTGTAGGTTGCTTTGGGCAGCCGTTCCCTCATGACGGCATCGTTAAAAACGTTCATTGCAAAGATATCCATTGTTTCGAAATCTCCCTTCAGAATTTAGATATTAGATAATGGTAAATAGTTAAATAACCATAAAAAGCAAAAAAAGCAAAAACAAACTTAGACCTCAAAGCGTTTGATCGAGGAATAAGCATCTTTGCTCAAATTACCTATAAAAATATATCAAAAAGTTAACATACTTTTTTAGAAATAACAAGTGTTTATTCCGATGTATACAAAATATATTCGGATAATAATTAATCCAATCCAAATAGAAGCAATGGCAGGATAAATGTGCATATAAAAAGAAAATATATAAAAAAATTAATCATAGATAAAATGAATTTTTAATTCTCAATATACCAGAAACTAAGGGGGTATTGCTATGAGTCTTGTCTATGTGGGATTTGTTCCTCATCCTCCGATTCTTGTGCCTGAGGTCGGGCATGGCGAAGAAAAAGGTTGTCAGCAAACAGTAGATGCTTATAGGACGCTTGTTCAGCAAGTCATCAAGATGAATACGGAGACGATCCTGATTGTATCCCCCCATGCGCCGCTGGCTGAGCAGGGTTTGGCGTATTTAAGCGGCGAGACGCTTTCTGGGAGTTTTAGCCGTTTTGGGGCTGGGCAGGTGAATTTGAGCTTTGAAACGGATCAACAGCTGGTAGAGAACATCAGGGAAAAGATTCCTGATGCTTTTCCTGTTCGGGCAGAGCTCGATCATGGTTCACTCATCCCGCTTTACTTTCTTCATCAAGCCGGATGGTCCGGAAAGATCGTTGTCTTAAGCATGCCGATGATCCGTCCGGAACATTACGGACAAAAAGTTGGCCAAATTTTAAATGATGCAGCCGAATGCTGCGCCTTGATTGCAAGCGGTGACCTTTCCCACCGGCTCAAAGAAGACGGGCCTTATGGGTCCCACCCTTCCGGCCCCAAACTGGACCAGCTTATAGTCAAAGGACTGAAAAGAGACACGACGCTGCTTAGGGCGATTCCCGCAAGTCTCTTGGATGAAGCAGCTCAGTGCGGTTATCATTCTCTGCTGTTTGCACTCGGGGCGAGAGAAGGCGCGATTAAGGTTCTCTCCTATGAAGGACCATTTGGTGTAGGTTACCTCATTGCTGAGATCTTCCGTTCTTCACCGATTGCCGGCTATGCCAGGGAATGCCTGACTTACTATCTTACATCCCAGCCTTTTGACAGGTTAAATATTCCTGGAGATCCTCTACTGAAAGAAAAGAAAGGCTGCTTTGTTTCCCTTAAAAAGGATGGGACTTTGCGGGGCTGCATTGGCACGATCCAACCGGTAAGAGAAGACCTGGCTTCAGAGATTAGACATAACGCCATAGCAGCAGGTACCCAGGATCCACGCTTTTGGCCGGTCCAACCGGAAGAACTGCCCTTAATATCTGTATCTGTCGATGTTCTTGGAGACACGGAGAAGATTACTGGGCCTGAAGAACTGGATCCTCAGCGTTACGGGGTAATCGTACGCCGGGGTGGAAAGGTCGGGTTGTTGCTGCCTCATCTTGAAGGGATTGATAAGGCTGAGGAACAGGTCGGAATAGCCAAACAGAAAGCTGGTATTGAGCCGGGGGAGGATGTCGAACTCTGGCGTTTTGAAGTCGAACGTTTTTTTGAATAACAGGAAAGAGGGATGAAGCATATGGCAGGATTTTCTGAATGTCCGCTATGTCCGCATCACTGTAAACTTAAAGAAGGCCAGTCTGGATTTTGTAAGGTCAGAGGGTGCCAAAATGGTGAAATCATACCACTGACTTTTGCTGAAGTCGCTGCGTTTCATCTTGATCCTGTGGAGAAAAAACCTCTTTATCATTTCTACCCGGGAAGGCAGATATTCTCGGTCGGCGGCTATGGCTGCAACCTGCACTGCTTCTTTTGCCAGAACTATGAGATTTCCCAGAAATATGAGCAGGGCCGCCGGATTTTCCCGAAGCAGTTGACGGAAATGGCCACGGAAGACCCGTCCATCGGGATTTGTTTTACGTATACGGAGCCTCTGGTCTGGTACGAAATGATCTTGGAGACAGCTCCTCTTATTAAAGAATGGGGAGGGAAGGTTGTTCTGGTATCCAATGGGATTATCGAACAGAAATACCTCGAATATCTGATGCCATACCTCGATGCGGTCAATATTGATATTAAAGGATTCACTCCGGAATTCTACGAGAAATACACCGGAGGGAAACTGGAGTGGGTATTAAAAACAGTTGAAACGCTGGTGCCAAACGTTCATACCGAGATTACAACGCTCGTTATCCCGAACTTAAATGACAGTCCACAGGAAATTAAGACGCTGGCCAAATGGCTATCCGGTCTAAATACTCCGCTGGCGTGGCATTTGAGCAAATATCATCCTATGCATAAAAGCAAAATACCGGCAACTGATGAAAAGAAATTAAAAAAACTATGGACGCTGGCCAAAGAAACCCTGCCCTATGTATACCTCGGGAATATGGCAGGAGGAAATACGACCTATTGTCCGCAATGCGGGCAGGAAGTCATCACCAGAGACCTTTGGGTGACCATGAAAACCACGGAAGGGAAATGCGGGCACTGCGGCCGGGATATCTGGGGAGTTGGACTCTTATGACCAATGACAGGTTTAGGGTTAACCAGGTATGCGTAATATTGAAGAATGTATACAGGAATGTATACATTATTTAAACAAAAAACCTCTTTACAGATTGGTTTCCGGATAATATAGTACAGATAGATCGTTTGTTATACACAAGTCAATTAGGCAACGGGGCCTCAAAAAAGTGCAATACTTTTTTGGGGCTTTTTTTATTAGTCGTCGCGCGTAGGTAAAGGCTTGTATCAAACTATCTATAAACCTATAAGAAATACACCAAGAAACTAAGGAGGAGAAGAAAATGAATTACACAACTGGGGATATCGGTTTTATGATTATTTCCACTGCACTTGTTATGTTAATGACACCCGGTCTGGCCTTTTTTTACGGAGGACTGGTTAAAAAACGCCATGTTTTATCCATGATGATGCAAAGTATTATCGCGATGGGTGTTGTAACAGTTATCTGGGTAGTTTTAGGTTATTCGCTTGCTTTTGGACCAGATATCGGTTCAGTCATCGGCGGTCTTGACCATCTAATGCTGAAGGGTGTAGGGCTGGAGCCAAGAACTGAAGGTGCTACAATTCCACATCTTCTTTTCATGGTTTTCCAGATGATGTTTGCAATTCTGACACCGGCTTTGATGACCGGTGCGACTGCCGAACGCTTGCGTTTTCCCGCATTTGTTTTACTGATGAGTTTCTGGAGTTTACTGGTGTACGTTCCGATCGCGCACTGGGTATGGGGCGGCGGCTGGCTTGGAAATTTAGGTGCACTTGATTTTGCCGGCGGTACTGTCGTTCATATCAGTTCAGGTTTCTCCGGTCTGATTGCAGCACTTGTGATCGGAAAACGCATTAATAAGTCCACAGATCCGACCATTCCGCATAATATTCCTTACGTGATTCTGGGCGGCGCCCTGTTATGGTTTGGCTGGTTTGGCTTTAACGCAGGCAGTGAACTGGCGGCTGACGGAATTGCAGTAATTGCTTTTGTGACAACATTTATTGCGGCCGCTTTAGGGCTTTTGGGCTGGGTCGTTGCAGAAAAACTGCATCGTGGAAAGCCAACTGTCCTGGGGGCGATTTCCGGAGCTGTTGCAGGGCTAGTAGCCATAACACCTGCTTGTGCCTATGTAACAAACGCCTCCGCCATGGTAATCGGCCTTGGAGCCGGCGGATTATGCTACTTTGCAGTTGCAATCCTTAAAGATAAGCTTGGTTATGATGATGCGCTGGATGCCTTTGGCATCCACGGAATCGGCGGAACCTGGGGAGCTCTGGCGACAGGTATCTTTTGCACAACCGCAATTAACCCTCTCGGTAAAGACGGTCTGTTCTACACTGGCGATTTCCATCAAGTCGGCATACAGCTCATCGCAGTACTGGCAACATATTTATACGCAGGTCTGGTAACATTTATCCTGCTGAAAGCCATCGGAGCGATCACTCCGCTTACAGCTACAGACGCTGAACAGGTCAGCGGTCTTGATACGACCCAACACGGAGAAAGTGCTTATCCCGATTTTGAAGGATTAACAGCAAATTCAATTTATAATTTATAAAGCAACAAGATTGACGTTATAAGTACAGACCTAAAAATATGATAAGCAGATGTAATCTTATGAAGATAATGAGACCGGAATTCAAAGTATGTCACCTCTAAGCTGGAAATACATTTGATTCCGGTCTCTGGTTTTATTGGAAATAAATTACAGATCTTACCATTGTTGTTTTGTTTTAGACCAACTAAAGCTATAATAGGATACAGGAAAAGACACAAAAGTATATATGACACGGACAAGTCAACGATACAGAGAGTTATTGAACACATGGCATAGAGAAGAGATAAGATATTGCAAGTTAAAACTGGGGCTGAACATGAACAAACGCTATTATACATTAAATGAACATTTCCGCAAATTTTTCGGCGAAAAAGTTATCAAAGTATCTTTGGATGCAGGTCTCAGCTGCCCAAACCGGGATGGGACGGTAAGTGACGGGGGCTGTATATTTTGCAGTGAAAAAGGTTCCGGCGATTTTGCAGGGCAAAGAGGTCTGTCCATTCACGAACAGTTTAACCAGGTTCGGGAAAGGACTCTAAAAAAATGGCTAAAAGCAAAATATATTGCTTATTTTCAATCGTTTTCTGCGACTTATGGTCCTGAAGATTATCTGGAAAATTTATACCGGGAAGCATTGGCACTGGAAGATGTCGTCGGCTTATCAGTCTCGACCAGACCGGATTGTCTGAACGAGGCAATCCTTAATGTTCTGGAAAACCTGAATAAACAGACCTATCTATGGGTAGAACTGGGTCTGCAGTCTGTTCATGACAAAACCTTGGACTGGTTGAACAGGGGACATGATTTTGATTGTTTCCTGGAGGGTGTGAAGAAGCTCAGACAAAGGAATATCCGGGTCTGTGCCCATATCATTATGGGACTGCCCTGTGAAACCCGGGAGGAAATGTATAGGACAGCACAAGCGATCAGCCAAATCCCGATCCAGGGGGTAAAGATTCATTCGTTGCATATCTTAAGAGGGACTCCGCTGGCTGATCTTTACACCCAGGGCGGTCTTCAGCTGCTTTCAATAGAAGAATATATAGACCTCGTAGCCGATATTCTGGAGATTCTTCCTCCCCATATGATTATCCACAGACTCATGGGTGACGGACCACTCAAAGATGTTATTGCCCCAATGTGGACCCGACGTAAATGGGAGGTCTTAAACGGTATCGATCAAGAGATGGAACGAAGAGGAAGCTTTCAAGGAATTCATTATAACGCCAAAATCCCGCTAACCTGGTAAATGCGGTTAACTTAGCCTTCATCAGCGCAATGATTCTCATAATAAACAATTTTCCCTTCCCATGTCTTCAAAATAGCCTGGTGCTCATCGAGGGAAAGAAGATATTGAGGGAGAAGCGGGGTTTTGCCGCCTCCTTTTGGTGCATTGATAATATAGGTAGGAACAGCCAGGCCGGAGGTGAATCCTCTGAGGGCTTCCATAACGGTAAGCCCTTCCTGAATAGACGGAATAAAATGCCGCGTTCCTTTGACATTTTTGGCATGAAAGAGATAGTAGGGACGAACACGAATTTTTAGCAATTCCTGATTCATTTTCTTCATGACATCCGGGTCCGTATTAATGCCTTTAAGCAGTACGGCCTGGTTGCCAAGTACAACACCGGTAGAAACAAGCTTATCTGCGGCTTTTTTAGCTTCCAGCGTCACTTCTTTCGGATGATTAAACTGGGTATTGATATAGATTGGCGGATATTTGGCAAGTATGGCCAGAAGTTCATCGGTAATCCGCATCGGTAGGGTTACAGGGACCCTGGTTCCAAGGCGTTTAATTTCAACATGTGGAATACTATGAAGTTCAGCAAGCAGCCATTCGATGGTCTGGTCACTTAAAAGAAGCGCATCCCCGCCTGTGATCAGCACATCCCGGATTTCTGGGTTCTCACGGATATAATCCAGAGCGGCTTTAAGATCTTCTTTTTCTTTATGTCCGTCCGTTTCGCCGATATTGCGGCGGCGCTGGCAGTGACGGCAGTACATGCCGCACATATTTGTAACGTTAATGATCAAACGGTCTGGATAACGTCTGGTAATACACGGAGCGGGAGAGGTTAAGGCTTCTCCCATCGGATCTTCCTCTCCACTCTTATCGAAAAGCTCTTCTATTTTGGGTATACCCTGTAGTACGATGGGGTCTTCAGGGTTGCTAAAATCCATTAAACTGAGGTAATACGGTGATACGGCCCAACGGTATATCCGGCCAACTGTTGAGATCTCATTTTTTTGAGCTTCGGTTAACGGAAAAAGAGAATCCAGTGTGTTAACATCCATGATCCTGTGGCTCATTTGCCACCGCCAGTCATCCCAAATTTCCTGGGTTGCCCCAAAGTATTGAAGGATCCTTTCCTTTTGGGCAGAATATAAATCTGTCAAATTAAGTCCGGCAGGTATCTGGTTAGCTTTTTGCAGATAGGGTTCAATTCGTTCCTTTAATTCCTCGGCACGTTTTATAGAAAAATAATGATAATCACGATGCGGTCTATATAGTTCGATTGCCATATTTATCCCTCCTCCAAACGCTAATAACAAAAAACCTCCATACTATGAATAAAGTAACTTAATTATACTGCCAACCAATCATATCATTGCAAGTTGTCGGGTGTCAAGAGGGTTAAAATGTCCGATTTAGTCAAATAATGGAAAGATATTAGCGGGTATGGCGCTACTTCAATATTGCCTGGAAATGGTCTTTTTTATAGAAAAGATTGTCTTCCCCAACTACCTAGGGTAGAATTACGTAAAAGGCAAAAAATTTGATGCGTGCATCATAGAAGATATAGAATGATTGGCCGCTTAGTATCTGAAATCAGCAAGGAAAGAAAGGGATTATCTTGGAACAGGCCAAATATCAGGAAATTGCAAATGAGATTGCACATGCTATTGTTCTCGGTGAGTTCCGCGAAGAGGAAAAAATCCACGGAAGATCGACCCTGGCAGGAAGATTCAATGTTTCTCCGGAGACGATCCGCAGGGCAATTGCTATTCTTCAACATGAAGGAATCGTCAGGGTTAAACCAGGTATTGGTATTATTGTAAACTCCAGAATAGAGGCCGAAAAATTTTTAAAGTCTTTTAACCAAAAAAATGAGGTTCAAGCCTTTATTGACGAGTTGAAAAGCCTGATGGAACAGAGAAAGGAAATTGATAAGCAAATTGATGCGCTGCTTGCAAAAGTTTCGACCTATGCCGATCGATATATCTCTCGCTGGAATGATGTCGAAGAACTCAAAATCCAGTCAGAATCATCCGCAATTGGCTGTTCTCTGAGAGAACTTAAAGTCAGAGAAAAAACTGGAGCAACAGTCGTAGGGGTTGTCAGAAACGGTAATGAGAATTTTTCTCCTGAAGCCGACTTTCTGCTCGAAGAAGGAGATATTCTTCTCGTAGTCAGCTCGGAGAATGGCAATAAAAAAGTCCGGAGCTTATTAAAATAATTTTTTGGGGGAGATGTGACGATGAAAAATAAGAATATAATCCTTATTGTGGTCATAGCCCTTGAAATTTCCCTAGGCCTTTATTTACAGAATGCTTTGCTATTGGCCGTTTTTATGGTAATTGATGCCGGATATTACTTCTGGAATATGAAAAATTTAGAAAAAAAGGTCGTGCCGCAGCAGACGTTAAGCAGGGCAGACCTGAGTGTAAAGATTGCTAACGAAACACTTCCTTACCTGCGCGGTGGTTTGAATAAACAAAATGCCGAAGCCATTGCTAAAATCATTCACGGGATTGCTCAGGTGGCCGCAGTCTCGATCACCGATTGTGAGAAACAGCTTGCCTATCTTGGGGCAGGCTGTGACAGACACCATCCCGGCGATAAGATTCTGACGGCAGCGACCAGAGAGGTCATAAACACTGCAAAATATAAAGTTGTTCAGACGCAGGAAGAATTAAACTGCCCGATGTCGGAAACGTGTGACTGTCCTTTGGCGGCGGCAGTCATTGTTCCGCTCGTATGCAAAGGAAATGTTGTCGGAACATTTAAGCTCTATGAAACGAAGGGAGGAAATATTTCTCCTGACCTGATCAGACTTGCACTTGGTATGGGCCAGATTTTAAGCCTTCAGGTGGAAGTGGCTGAACTGGACCATCAGACCAATCTGACGATGGAAGCCAGACTCGATGCGCTTCAAGCTCAAATCAATCCGCATTTCTTTTTTAATGTTCTGAATACAATTATTGCCACCAGTCGAACCAACCCTAACCGGGCCAGAAGGCTGCTGATCCATCTTGCCGAATTTTTCCGAAAGTCTTTAAAATCTAAAGGCGCACTCATTTCGCTTCGGGAAGAGATGGAATTTGTTAATAATTATTTTGTGCTGGAAAAAGCCCGCTTTGGAAAAAAGCTGAAGATTAAGCTGGAAATTCCTAAGGCACTGATGGATGCCGAGGTGCCAAGACTGAGTATTCAACCCCTAGTTGAAAATGCGGTCAAACATGGGATTACCCCTATGATCATGCCGAGTGGTGTTGTAACGATCCGGGTCAGGGAACTCGGGCTGGTAGATGGTAAAAGCGAGCTTTTTGTAGAAGTCATTGATAACGGGATGGGGATTGAAGAAGACCGGCTAAAAGATGTGCTGCTGCCCGGTGTAGGTTCAGGCAATGGTGTAGGGCTCGCTAATGTCCATGCCCGCCTAAAGGGTTTATATGGTTCAGAATACGGATTAAACATTGAAAGCAAAATAGGTGAGGGGACGACTGCGGAAATGAGGCTTCCATACAAGCAGATCAGTCCACAGCAGCCTTCTGCTGAACCCTAAATTCAGGACGCTATTCTTAGTACCGGGGACAGAAAAGGTATTTGATTTTACGAAGAAACGGGGAAGTCCATTTGTATCCAGGTATAGATATTATTGAAATAGCCAGATTTGAGCAGGCCTGCCGGAGACATTCGAAACTGGTTGCCAGACTGTTTACCGATAGGGAACTGACCGAACTATCAAAAAAACATGTGTCTTCCCTAGCTGCTAGGTTTGCAGGCAAAGAAGCGGTGCTTAAGGCACTGGGAATCGGACTCAGGGGTCTTAGCTGGCATGATATTGAGATCTTGAGGAATGAAGTGGGAGAACCAGTTGTATATTTGAGTGAAAGGGCACAGGCTGCAGCACGGTTGAGAGGAGCTGAGACAGTCCGAATAAGCCTCTCTCACAGTAAAGATACGGCCATAGCATCTGTTATTCTGGAATAGATATTGTTGGTACCCCAAATATTAGACAGCAACCAACATTCATTTTGAAGTTGACAAGGTTCTAGGCTGTGTTCATTATAATGAGTAGGAAAAGTTTTTCCGAGGAGGATAGAAAAATGCGTATTGTAAGTGCCGGACAAATGCGCAGCATTGATTCCAACGCAATCAATCATTTTGGAATCCCCGGGGCAATTCTTATGGAGAATGCCGCGTTGGCAGTGGTAAGGGAAATAAAGATTATTTTGCTGAAGGACGAAAAGAAGTCGCTTCACGGTTTGAGGGCAGTTATTCTTGCCGGAAAAGGCAATAATGGCGGTGACGGTCTGGCAGTGGCCAGGCATCTCTGTGTATTGGGGATGGAAGTGACCGTTTTTCTTTTCGCAAATCCTACTGAGCTTCAAGGGGATGCCAAGCTGAATTATGAATTGTTCCAGAAAATGGGGGAAAAGATTATTCCTGTCGAAGACGAAAAACAGCTTCGTCTATTCAAGCTTGCCCTGATGCAGTCTCAGGTCGCTGTTGATGCGCTGTATGGAACAGGCTTTCAAGGAGAAATTCCGGAATCCCTAGCAGGTTTTATTGAAGACTTAAACAAAGCCGACATGCCAGTGGTTTGTGTCGATATTCCCAGCGGTCTGGAAGCAGATACGGGGAAAGTTCATACGATTGCAGTAGAAGGAGATGTGACAGTTACATTTGGCTTACCAAAGCTTGGACATTTTCTTGGAGAAGGATTAATCTATACAGGAAGGCTGGTCATTGACCAAATTTCAATTCCCGAAAAAGTGATAGGCGAAGAAAAAATATTTGCCTATCTATTGACGGATGAAGTCATCCGGCCTTTGATTCCAGTAAGACACATAATGGGCCATAAAGGTACGCATGGCCGGGCGGTTCTGATTGGCGGATCGCTTGGAATGAGCGGGGCTGTCATCCTGGCAGGAAAGTCGGCTCTACGCTGCGGGGCAGGGCTTCTTCAGATCGTTACCCCTGAAGCGATTGCTGAGACGGTCGATTTGGGAGTCATTGAAGCTACGGTTTGGCCAGCAAAGGATTATGAGATGTTAAGCGTCAATGCCTGGCCGGTCATTCAGGAGCGGTTACAAGGAGCTGACGCTTGTGCAGCAGGTCCCGGACTCAGGCAAACGGGGTCATTTCTTAATGTCATAAAAAATATACTGATAGAGACCGATGTACCGGTAGTTCTGGATGCAGACGCGTTGAATCTAATTTCTCGCGAACCGGATGTACTCAGCTTAAGGAAAGGAAGAGGCAATCTTATTCTGACGCCTCATCCTGGGGAAATGGCTCGCTTATGCGGCTGTTCAATTGACGAGGTTCAGGAAAACCGCTTGAAGATAGCACTGGCCAAAGCCCTGGAATGGGGTGCCATTGTTGTCCTGAAAGGCGCAGGTTCGGTCGTTGCTTCGCCGGACGGCAGAGTTTTTCTGAATCCGACAGGTAATGCAGGACTTGGCACAGGCGGCACAGGGGATGTACTGACCGGAAGTATTATGTCCTGGATTGCCCAGGGTGTCCCTCCGTTAGGGGCGGCTTGCATGGGGGTTTATCTTCACGGCAAGGCTGGAGATGTTTTAAAGGATCAGTTTGGTTTATCAGGTTTCACAGCTTCGGAAGTAGCTGATTGCCTCCCGAGGGTCAGAAAAGAGATAGAGCAGTGAGGAGATTTTTAGAATGAATATTTTTCGTCCGGTTTGGGCAGAAGTTGATTTGGGGGCTTTAAGACGCAATTTAAAAAGGATACGGCAGTACGCCGACAGTGAAATAATGCCCATAGTCAAGGCAGATGCCTACGGACACGGTGCAGTCGAGGTTGTTCGGACTCTAAAGGAAGAAGGGGTTACCAGATTCGGGGTTGCTATCCTGGAAGAAGCTTTGGAGCTCAGAAGAGAATTCCCGGATATTGCCCTAATGATCATTGGGCCTACATTGTCGAAGTATTCAGAAACACTGGTCAAAGAAGAGATCATTCCCGAAATATTTCAAATCGAACAGGCTGAAGCGCTTTCAACCGCAGCGCTGAAGCTGAATAAAACAGCAAGACTCCATATCAAAGTGGATACGGGAATGGGCAGGACAGGTTTTTGCGAAAATGCACTTGAGGATATCCAAAAAATTTCAAAGTTTCCAGGCCTTTATCTGGAGGGAATCTATACCCATTTGGCTACGGCCGACAGCACTGATTTGTCTTATGCAAACCAGCAGCTAAAGATCTTTGATGACTTATATGAAAAGTTGTGCGCGGCTGGAATAAAAATTCCGCTCCGTCATGCCGCAAATTCCGCAGCAATCATGCAGATTCCCGAAAGCCATTACGAACTTTGCCGTCCGGGTATCATTTTGTACGGACTTTTACCGATGGACCATGTTGGACAGGAAGCTGGCTTTGAACCGATCATGTCTTTAAAAGCCCGCATTTCCCAGCTGAAGACGATTGAAAAGGGTGGAAGTGTAGGTTACGGACGTACGTTTATTGCCGATAGACCCACAAAAGTGGCAACGCTGCCGATCGGTTACGGAGACGGTCTGCGCCGTTCTCTATCCAATGGTGCTGAGGTCTTGCTGAAGGGAAAGAAAGCCAGGATCATCGGTAAAATATGCATGGATCAGACCATGGTTGATGTAACAGAAATTGAAGGGATCCAAGAAGGAGATGAAGCTGTTCTACTTGGCAAAGACGGTGACTTGTTTATTTCCGCAGATCAGATTGCTGAACGATGCGGAACGATCAGCTATGAGATCCTGTGCGGTATTTCTAAGAGAGTGCCGAGGGTGATGGTTGAGAGCAAATAGTTATTTGAGCAAGTCTGTATGTTTTTTTATTCTGGGAGATAGAAAACTTACATTTGTGGACTAAATTATAGACTGTTTTTAAAAAGAATTGATTACTTATATTAATAAAAAAGACCTTTTGGGTGCGAGTTGTTTGAACATACTCAGTCCCCAAGAGGTCTTTTTAATTTCAATGGTATCAAGACTATATTATGGGTATACAAATCGTTAGGCAGCTCCAGCTTAGATCACGCCGTGAGCCATCATAGTGTTAGCAACTTTCAGGAAGCCGGCAATGTTGGCGCCGACAACCAGGTTGCCTTCACAGCCGTATTCTTTGGCAGCTGAGCTGGCATTGCGATAGATGTTGACCATGATGTCCTTAAGTTTGGCGTCAACTTCTTCGAAAGTCCAGGAATAACGCATGCTATTCTGGGACATTTCCAGAGCGGAGGTTGCAACACCGCCGGCATTGGCAGCTTTACCAGGAGCAAAGATAATTTTATTGGCATGGAATACTTTGACTGCTTCCGGAGTAGAAGGCATATTTGCACCTTCACCGACAGCAAAGCATTTATTGGCAACCAGAGCCTTGGCGGATTCTTCGTTCAATTCGTTCTGCGTAGCGCAGGGAAGAGCGATATCGCAAGGAATGGTCCAGATGCCTTCGAAGCCTTCTTTGTATTCGGCCTTCGGATGGAATTCCAGATAATCCTTGATTCTTCTTCTTTCAATTTCTTTGAGCTGCTTAACGGTCTTCAGGTCGATACCGTTTTTGTCGTAGATGTAGCCGTTGGAATCGCTCAGGGCAACAACATTGGCACCCAGATGCATGGCTTTTTCGGCTGCATAAATCGAAACGTTGCCTGAACCGGAGATAACAACGGTAGCACCTTTAAAGGATTTGCCGATATCTTTAATTGCTTCGTCCATCAGATAAACCAGACCATAGCCGGTTGCTTCGGTACGAACTAAGCTTCCGCCATAAGTCAGGCCTTTTCCAGTAAGTACGCCTTCAAAGAGATTTCTGACTCTCTTATACTGGCCGAACATGTAACCGATTTCTCTGCCGCCAACACCGATATCACCCGCAGGAACGTCAGTGTCTGCACCAATATGTTTGCAAAGTTCGGTCATGAAGCTTTGGCAGAATTTCATGATTTCGTTATCGGATTTGCCTTTGGGATCAAAGTCACTGCCGCCCTTGCCGCCACCGATTGGAAGTCCGGTCAGGGAGTTTTTGAAGATTTGCTCAAAACCTAAAAATTTGATGATGCCAAGGTTAACAGACGGGTGTAAACGCAGGCCGCCTTTGTAAGGACCAATAGCACTGTTGAATTGAACACGGAAACCACGGTTAACCTGAACATTTCCTTTGTCATCGACCCAGGGAACTCTGAACATGATCACGCGCTCGGGCTCGACGAGCCGCTCGAGGATACCAGCTTTTTCATATTCGGGATGTTTGGCAATTACCGGTTCCAAAGATTCCAGTACTTCTTTGAGCGCTTGGTGGAACTCAGGCTCGTTAGGGCTTCTTTTAATAGCCTGTTCCATGACTTGTTGGACATAAGACATATTTTTACCCTCCAGAAAAAAATAGTGTTTTTATCAATAACCGTATTCTACAATATTAATTTGCGTTTGAATATAACAAAACAAACAATATACTGTATTCATTATAAGATATTAGTGATGCAAAATAATGAATTTTAAATATTAAATTTTAATATTTAAACATTGGCAATAAATTGATAAAAAAATAAGAAATATTGAAAAAATTAAAATGAATACAATATTTTTTACTTAAAACAGTTATGTTATTGATGGATTTTTGGTAAAATCGTAAAGAAACTATCGATGTAAACTCCAACAAAGGGTGTGTAATATGGAATACAATCAATTGCCAAGAAAACAGGGTCTTTACGATCCGGCCTTTGAGCACGATGCCTGCGGTATGGGATTTGTCGTGAATATCAAAGGTGAAAAATCGCACGACATTGTCGAGGAAGCTTTAACAGTTCTGGAGAATTTAAACCACAGAGGTGCCAGTGGTGCGGATGAGAATACGGGTGACGGCGCTGGTATTTTGGTACAAATACCCCATGACTTCTTTAAACGGGAATGTGATGTTCTTGGTTTTAATTTACCGGAAAAGGGCAAATATGGTGTGGGGATGATTTTTGCCCATAAATATGAAGATTTTCGGGTTACCCAGATGGATTCTTTTGAAAAGATTGTTCGTGAGGAAGGACAGAAGATTCTTGGGTGGCGGGAAGTCCCGATTGACAAATCGACGGTCGGCCATAGTGCCAAAGCTGTTATGCCTCGGTTTATACAGGTTTTTATCGGAAGAAGCCCTGATCTGACCGATGATATGGATTTTGAAAGAAAGCTCTATGTCATTCGGAAAAGAGCGGAAAAACTGATCATCCCAATGTGTGAAGACAAGGGCGGCTCCTTCTATATTGCCAGCCTTTCCAGCAAAACCATTGTCTATAAAGGTATGCTTACAGCCGAACAACTTAGGAATTTTTATCTGGATCTTTCCGACCTTGATTTTGTTTCGGCACTGGCCATGGTTCATTCCAGGTTCAGCACCAATACCTTTCCGAGCTGGGAGCGGGCGCACCCGAACCGGTATATTGTCCATAACGGGGAAATCAATACCATCAGAGGTAATGTGAACTGGATGAAGGCCAGACAGAAATGCATTGATTCACCGTTGTTTGATGATATTTCCAAGGTATATCCGATTGTTGACGAGTCGGGCAGCGATTCGGCCATGTTTGACAACAGTCTTGAGTTTATCCATCTTACCGGCAGATCGCTTCCTCATGCTGTCATGATGATGATTCCTGAGCCATGGGAAAAGAACGATCTGATGTCCAAAGAAAAAAAGGACTTTTATGAGTTTAACAATTTTATCATGGAGCCCTGGGACGGACCGGCTGCCATGGGCTTTACGGACGGAACGGTTATCGGTGGCGTACTGGACAGGAACGGACTCAGACCATCACGTTATTATGTCACCAAAGATGATAAAGTCATCCTCGCCTCTGAGGTGGGGGTTCTCGACATCAAACCTGAAAATGTCAAATATAAAGGCCGTCTAGAACCGGGTAAAATGCTCCTGATCGATACGGAAGCACAAAGGATCATCTCTGATGAGGAAATCAAAAAGAGTGTTTCCCTGATGCATCCGTATGAAGAGTGGAATAAGAAGCATATTGTCTATTTAAGTGATCTCCCTGCTGACGACGAGTTGGAAGCACCGATGCTGGAAGATATTATCTCCCAGCAGAAAGCATTTGGCTATACCCATGAGGATATCAATAAAATGATTCTGCCGATGGCGACTGATGGCATTGACCCTGTTGGATCGATGGGTATGGACTCACCGCTGGCGGTACTTTCAGACAAACCTCAAATGCTGTACCATTATTTCAAGCAGCTTTTTGCCCAAGTGACGAATCCCCCGATTGATGGCATCCGTGAGGAAATTATTACCTCCGGCACAATGCTCCTGGGGAATGCGGGAAACCTTCTGGATCCTGACCGGACGCATAGTTCCGCAGTGTATTTGGAATCACCGATCCTCACCAATACGCAGTTGGATACCATTATGAAATTAAATAACGGGAAGTTTAAGACAGCCAGGATTTCCATTCTTTACAAGGCGACTGGCGGGCTTAGAGCAATGGAAAGAGCTTTAGACAAAATATCCCGGGAAGCAGATAAAGCAATTGCTGATGGCGCAAATATTCTTGTTGTTTCGGATAGGGGCGTTAATAAAGAATTTGCCGCTATCCCCGCTCTTCTGGCATCTTCAGGTCTGCATCACCATTTGATATGCCGTGAAATCCGGACAAGTGTAGGTATTGTTCTGGAGACCGGAGAAGCCAGGGAGGTACACCATTTCTGTGCCTTGATCGGGTACGGTGTTACCGCGATCAACCCCTATATTGCTTACGAAACGATCAGAGACTTGGCAGCCAAAGGAATGACGAATGGTCTAAGTTATCGGGAGGCAAAAAAGAACTATATTAAAGCCTCGATCAAAGGCATCTTAAAGGTGCTTACGAAAATGGGTATTTCGACGATGCGCAGCTACCACGGTGCCCAGATATTTGAAGCTGTCGGCCTAAAAAGAGATCTGATTGACCGCTACTTTACTCAGACACCATCCCGCCTGGAAGGAATCGGTCTGGAAGAAATTACGATGGAAAATCAAATGCGGCATGAAAGTGCTTTTGATGAGAATGCACTCTACACAGATACACTGGAAATCGGCGGTTTCTACCAATGTAAAGATAGTGGGGAGATTCATCTCTACAACCCGGAAACGATCTACCTGCTTCAGCGCGCCTGCCGGGAAGGCAATTACAATCTTTTCAAAGATTACTCCAGAAAAATTAATGACGAGGAGATCTATACACTCAGGCAGCTGCTGGATTTTAAAATAAGCGCCGGAGATACGATTCCAATCGAAGAAGTCGAACCGGTCGAGTCTATCGTCAAAAGATTTAAGACCGGGGCGATGTCCTATGGCTCGATCAGTAAGGAAGCCCACGAATGTATGGCGATTGCCATGAACCGTTTGGGCGGCAAAAGTAACAGTGGTGAAGGTGGCGAGGATCCTGAAAGATTTAAAAAACTGCCTAATGGCGACAGTCTAATCAGTGCCATCAAACAGGTTGCTTCAGGTCGTTTTGGTGTTACCAGCAGCTTTCTGGTAAATGCCTCGGAAATACAGATCAAAATGGCACAAGGAGCCAAGCCTGGAGAGGGCGGGCAGCTTCCAGGCCGGAAGGTTTTTCCGGCGATTGCCAAAGTCCGACACTCGACACCAGGCGTTGAACTAATTTCCCCCCCGCCGCACCATGATATCTATTCGATCGAAGATTTGGCGGAACTGATCCATGACCTTAAAAATGCCAACCGTGATGCCCGAATCAATGTTAAGCTTGTTTCTGAAGTGGGTGTCGGTACGATTGCGGCCGGTGTGGCCAAGGGCAAGGCCGACGTTATTCTGATCAGCGGCTATGATGGCGGTACAGGTGCTTCACCGCGAACAAGCATTAAAAATACAGGATTGCCGTGGGAATTGGGTCTTGCCGAGACCCATCAGACCCTTGTGCTTAACCGCTTGAGGGACAGGGTCGTCCTGGAAACAGACGGTAAGCTTCTGTCAGGCAGAGATGTTGTCATCGCTGCGCTCCTTGGCGCTGAGGAATATGGATTTGCCACCACTCCACTCATTTCCATGGGCTGTGTGATGATGCGCGTCTGCAACCTGAACACCTGTCCGGTAGGTATTGCAACCCAGAATGAAGAGCTCCGCAAGAATTTTGCCGGCAAACCTGAGCATGTTGAGAATTTTATGTTGTTTGTTGCACAAGAAATGCGGGAGATCATGGCGAAACTTGGCTTCAGGACCATTAATGAAATGGTTGGACGTACAGACAGGCTCAAACACAAAGAAAATATTAAGAATTGGAAAGCAGCCCAGGTTGATCTTTCCCAGGTTCTGTATCAGCCCTACGCCGGTGCAGATGTCGGCAGATTTAAGTCACAGCAGCAAAACCATGGACTGGAAGAATCCTTGGACATGCGCAAGCTTTTAAGAATGTGCAAGCCGGCCCTGGAACACAAAAAATCAATCCGGGCCAAACTGAAGATCAACAATGTGGACCGCGTGGTTGGAACCATTGTCGGCAGTGAAATAACCAAGCGTTTCGGGGAAGAAGGGCTTCCGGAGGATACCATTAAGCTGACCTTTGTAGGTTCTGCTGGTCAAAGCTTTGGTGCATTCGCACCCAAGGGCATGTCTTTGGAACTTGAAGGTGATGCTAATGACTATATCGGCAAAGGCCTTTCGGGTGGTAAAATTATGGTCTATCCGCCAAAAACTTCAGATTTTGAACCAGCGAAAAATATCCTGATCGGCAATGTCGCCTTCTACGGCGCAACTTCAGGTGAAGCCTATATCAACGGAATTGCCGGCGAAAGATTCTGTGTCCGAAACAGCGGCGTCAATGCGGTTGTTGAAGGTGTCGGCGACCATGGCTGTGAATATATGACCGGAGGAAAAGTTGTGATCCTGGGTAAGACAGGACGGAACTTTGCTGCGGGTATGTCCGGCGGTGTTGCCTATATCCTTGATTTTGAAGAAATATACTGCAACAAGTCCCTGATTCTCATGGAAAAAATCACTTCGGAA
Organism: Dehalobacter sp. 12DCB1; assembly: GCF_004343605.1. GTDB lineage: Bacteria > Bacillota > Desulfitobacteriia > Desulfitobacteriales > Syntrophobotulaceae > Dehalobacter. The sequence continues at coordinate 340,408 of NZ_POSF01000014.1, read as the reverse complement.
AAGGAACTGAAAGAAATCAGGGAAATGATCCGTAAACATGTAGCGCACACGGGAAGTCCCCTAGGCCGGAAAGTACTGGATGATTGGGCGAATTACACGCCAAGATTTACGAAGATCATACCCAGAGATTATAAAAAGATGATGGAAAATATCGATAGAGCTCATAAGGCTGGCTTAAGCGGTGAAGAAGCCCTGACGGCTGCCTTTGAAGGGAAGGTCTGATCATGGGAAAAGCAACAGGATTTTTAGAGTATAACAGAATCGATCCGAAGAAAAGGAAGCCTGAAGAGCGGATCAAAGACTACAATGAAGTCAAGCTTCCCCAGGATCCCGAGATTGTTCGGACACAGGGTGCGCGTTGCATGGACTGCGGGGTACCTTTCTGCCATGGCGGTGTACTCTTGAACGGCGCCGCTTCAGGTTGCCCGCTGCACAATTTGATTCCAGAGTGGAATGAGCTCGTCTATAAAGGACAATGGCGAGAAGCGTACAAACGGCTGAGTAGAACAACGCCGTTCGCGGAATTCACCTCAAGGGTTTGCCCTGCACCTTGTGAAGGGGCTTGTACCGAAGGCTATATCATGGACGCTGTAACCATTAACAGCATTGAATATGAGATTATCGAGAAAGCGTTTGCCGAAGGATGGGTGACCCCTAAGAAGGCCAAAGCCACCGGTAAAAAAGTCGCTGTTGTCGGTTCAGGCCCGTCCGGACTGTCGGCGGCCTATTATCTGAATGCCGTCGGCCATAAGGTCACGGTGTATGAACGGGATGATCGGGCCGGGGGACTTTTGATGTATGGGATCCCCAACATGAAGCTTGATAAACGATTTATTGAAAGGCGGCTTGATGTACTGAAGGCGTCCGGGATAGAGTTTGTTTTGAATACCGAAGTCGGCAAATATATGAAGGCCCAGGAGCTCGTAGAAAACTATGATGCCGTTGTGCTGTGCACAGGGGCTACCAAGCCCCGGGGGCTGGATGTGAAAGGCAAAGATCTGAAAGGGGTTTATTATGCCGTAGACTTCCTGAAAGCGACCACCAAAAGTCTATTGAATTCCAACCTGAAGGATGAGAGTTTTATCAGTGCCAAGGGTAAGAATGTCATCATCATTGGCGGCGGGGATACTGGGACAGACTGTGTGGCCACGGCAATCCGGCATGGCTGCAAAAGTGTTTTCCAGTTTGAAATTCTGCCTGAGCCGCCTGCTCGTCGTATTGAAGCTACGAACCCCTGGCCGGAATGGCCGAAAAAGCTAAAAGTAGATTACGGACAGGAAGAAGCAATCACTCTCAATGGCAAGGATCCGAGAAATTATTGCATTTCCACCACAAAGATTGTGGGCAATGAGAACGATGAGGTCAAGGAAGTCCATACAGTCAACCTGACCTGGGTTAAAGACGCTGCCGGCAGAATGGTTCCGCAGGTGATTCCAGGAAGCGAAAGGGTATGGGAAGCGGACCTGATCCTGCTTGCCATGGGTTTTTTAGGGCCGGAAGACAGTATACCTGAAGAGCTTAAGCTGGAGCGGGATGCCCGCAGCAATGTCAAAGCGGAATATGCGTTTTTTGAGACGAATGTCGACAAAGTTTTTGCTGCTGGCGACATGCGCAGAGGTCAGAGTCTGGTTGTCTGGGCTTTCCAGGAAGGGAAGCTGGCAGCCAGAGAAGTGGACAAATATTTGATGGGCAAAAGTATAATTATCTAGCCACTTGTTATGATAAACAGAGTGTAATGTTCATGCCGGATGTGATAACATGATATTACACGGCATCTACCGTTATGCTTTATCATACCGAATAGTAAAGCCAAGTAATGGATAGATGCCAGGATTCATTGCTTGGTTTTTGCGTATCGGTTATTGGCTGCTTGCACATATAGATTTGAATGTCAGCAATTATTAATTTTAAGGATAAAATGATAGCTAAATTGGCGTAAGGAATGATGTGTAATGGATCAGCGTAAGAAAATAAGGTCCGGCCTGCCGGGGCTCGATGAGATCATCGACCATCTCAGGATTGGTGATAATGTTGTTCTGCAGGTTGACAATATCGCAGATTATGAATCCTTTGTGCTGCCTTTTATCAGAACGAGTCTGGACGAGGGCAGAAAAGTGATTTATATGCGGTTTGCGCGTCATTCTCCAATTATTGACGACAATGAAAATGTTAAAGTGTACCATATTGACGCCGAACACGGTTTCGAAGCTTTTTCCACGCAGGTCCACCAGATTATTGCAGCTGAGGGAGAAGAGGCCTTTTACGTTTTTGATTGTCTGTCCGATCTTTTGTACACCTGGGCAACGGATCTTATGATCGGCAACTTTTTCCAGATCACCTGTCCGTATTTATATGAACTGAAAACGGTAGCTTTCTTTGCAATTTATAAAAATATGAATTCGTATGAGACGATTTCGGCGATTCGGGAAACGACTCAGGTATTGATCAATATCTATAATGTCAGGGGACAGACCTATATTCATCCGGTCAAGGTGATTGACAGGTACTCACCGACGATGTTTCTGCCGCATATCAAACAGGCGCAGGAATTTATTCCGTTAACAAGCAGTAGTGATGCTTCAAAGCTGTTTGCAGATATGTCCCTGAATGTGTTTGATGCTCCGCGAAGGCATTTGGATTATTGGGATCGGATGTTTTTGAAGGCGTCAGACACCTATGAAAAGGTAAAATTCAGCCGTATGCCGTCTGCTGAGGAAAAAAACCTGGTAGAGAAGCTCTGTCGGATGGTTTTAAGTCGCGATGAAAGATTCCTTGAGTTGCTGACGAAGGTCTTTACCCTGGAAGATCTGCTTCAGATCAAGTCAAGTTTAATTGGATCTGGATTTATCGGTGGTAAAGCAGTCGGAATGCTTCTGGCCAGAAAAATTTTGCTTGAAGATAAAAATTTTGATTATAAAAAAATTCTCGAACCCCATGATTCGTTCTACATTGGTTCCGATGTCTTTTACACTTATCTTGTTAAAAATGGTCTCTGGAAACTTAGAATGGAGCAGAGAAAACCTGAAAAATATTTTTCTCTGGCCAGAGTCATTAAAAGCAAAATACTTAGCGGTATTTTTCCAGAGAATGTAAAAAACCATTTTTTGCGGGTCCTGGAGTATTTTGGACAATCACCAATCATTGTCCGCTCCAGCAGCCTTTTGGAAGATGGATTTGGCAATTCTTTTGCTGGAAAATATGAAAGTGTTTTTTGTACGAACCAAGGTACGCTCGAACATCGCTATCTTGAATTTGAAAACGCTGTGAAACAAGTCTTTGCCAGCACGATGAGCGACGACGCGCTGATGTACCGTTTGAAACGAGGAATAGCCGACCAGGATGAGCAGATGGCTTTGCTTGTGCAACGCGTATCGGGTTCTTATCGTAAAGAATATTTTTTTCCGGATCTTGCTGGGGTCGGCTACTCAAACAATATCTATGTCTGGGATGAGAAAATGTCTCCGAAAGCGGGCATGCTGCGGGTAGTTGTAGGTCTAGGCACCCGGGCTGTAAACCGTACGGCGGGCGACTATGCCAGAATTATAGCGATTGATGAACCTTTGTCATCACCTCTAACGGATTTTGACGATTACAGGCAATATGCCCAAAGAAATATTGATGCGCTGATGGTAACCAAAAACAGTATGATTGGTATCGCGTTCAACGATCTTTTAAACGAAATTGACGATCCCAAACTGCATTATTTTGCGCAGAGAGATTATACTGCAGAAAAAATGATGAAAGAAATAGGCCAGCAAGACCGGCAGGCCTGGATTATTAATTTTGATCAATTTCTGTCCGATTCCACTTTCGTCGGGGTCATTCAAAAAATGCTTAAATCCCTGGAAAAATTCTATGCGTATCCAGTGGACATTGAATTTACCGTTAACTTTAAAGATATGGATCATTATCAGATCAATCTCCTGCAGTGCAGGCCGCTGCCCGCAAAAGGTCTCAAAAGTAAGGTGGTGTTCCCGAAATATATTGATTTCCAAAAAACATTCTTTCAAAGCCATAATACTTTTATGGGTGGGAATATCCATTACGGTATTCAGCGAATCATTTATGTCGAGCCTGAAAGCTACAGCCGGCTGAGTGATCTCGAAAAATACAGGGTAGCCAGATGTATCGGCAAATTGAACAGCCAGATTGAGAAAGAAAACATGACCGTGCTGCTGCTCGGCCCTGGACGATGGGGAACCAGTACACCTTCGCTCGGCGTGCCTGTTTATTTTTCCGAAATTAATAATATCACCGTGCTTGGTGAAATTGCAGTCAAAGAGGGCGGGTTCACCCCAGAAATATCTTACGGAACGCATTTCTTTCAGGATCTTATTGAAAGTGATATTTTTTATGTGGCGCTTTTCCCGGAAGGCAGGGGAGGAGTCCTTCAGACAAAATTATTAAACCACTTTCAAAATTTGCTTCCTGAGCTGCTACCACTGAGCGCCTCCCTTGGAGAAATCATTAAAGTATACGATGTCAATAAAGGAACGCATAAAGATCTGGAGATTATTGCTGATGTCGGGAAACAAAAGGCGGTATGTTTCTTTAAATAGAATCTGATGCTGACAAGATAAAAAAGTAGCCCTTCGGGGTCATTACTTTCCCTTAGGGCTAAAAAATATCTATCAAGGTTAGTGGCATCCGTGATGGCTGCAGCTGTTCATGGCAGAGAATTCCGGAAGCTGGTTATCCAGGAAGAGCTGGATGTTAACCGAAACGGTGGTATTATCAACCCGAAAAACACGAACTCCTTGCGCATTAAGTTTCATCAGGGCGCCTGCACCGATTCCGCCGACTAATATCGCGTCCACCTGTTCTCCGCCCAATGCCTTCAAAGGCTGGCACATCCCGTGTTCATGATGAGAATCTCCGTTGCCGATGACTTTTATCTCTTCTTTACCCGGGTCGTAGATAAGAAAGAATGGGGCTGAGCCAAAATGATCATAGGGGATACTCTCAAGTCCTTTGTCTTCTTTTACAGGGATACAAATTTTCATATTTAGCTCCTTTTCTGAAGTTTATTTATTGCTTGAACGCTCACAGCACTTTTCACGCTGGGCCTTACAAGCATATTGACAATTAAATGGGACGCTGAAAACATCTTTGTAGTGACCCGCGGTGTGGGTGCCTGATATCTGCTCAATGAATCCGATCACATCTTCAAAAACAGATTGCTGTAAATTGTATTGTACAAAGTAGCCTGTTTTCTCGCCAATCAGAAGGCCGGCTTCCTTTAAAATTTTAATATGTTGAGACACCGCTGCTTCGGAAATTTGAAGATGTCTTGCAATTCCTTTGGCACAGATGCTTCTTCTAGACAGGATAAGCAAGATCTGCAGTCTTGTTTCATCAGAGAGCGCTTTGAATACCTGCACAATTTGATCCATATATCCTCCGGGTATTTTTAGTTAACTGAATACTTAACTAAATTATAAAATACTTAAGTAGTTAAAGTCAAGCAAAATGTTTTCTAACCTGGTTATAAAAGAAACTCTTATGAACATGGCATTTTTGTCTGTATGTTATAATGATATGAGGTACTTTTATGCCTTCATTAAAAGCGTTTATTGCAAGTTACTGGCAACCCAAAATGATTACAGCCATAGAAAGAAGGGGACAGCATTGAAATATATAGAAGCGACATTGGGGAGAATATTCATCCTGAGATTGGAACACGGAGAAAAAATCCCGGCCATTATTCAGGATTTTGCCGAAAAACACCAGATCAATTCCGCACTGGTTCATTTTCTGGGAGGGGCGGACAAGGGCAGCAAGGTCGTCGTAGGACCTGAAGACGGACAGGCCCTTAAACCCCGCAAGATGATGACAGAGCTTCAAGGCGCCAGCGAAACACTGGGAGTCGGAACTTTGTTTCGAAACGAACAAGGGAACCCGGTCTTGCATATGCACGCCGCTTTTGGCAGAGAGGAAAAAACAGTAGCAGGCTGTGTACGTGAAGGGGTCGACATCTGGCAAATCGGCGAGGTCGTCATGATTGAACTGAATACAAGTGATGGCTCTAGAAAGATTAATCCTACCACAGGTTTTGAGTTGCTCGAAATATAGTAGATACGCCAACTGATTCTTGGCAGTATTTTTTCATTTTGAATGCGCCGTGGGCGAATACAATGCTTTATTGGGACAGGGAGGCATAAAATATATCGATGGAAAAACGGTATCGGGTTCTGCAGGATATTGTAGAGAAAGAGCTGTCTTATGCGGCCCACGATCTGGATCATGTTATGCGGGTCTATCATCTTTGTTTGATTCTGGCCGGGCAGCGGGATGATGTCGATACGGAAGTATTGATTCCGGCCGTCCTGCTTCATGATATTGCCAGAGCCAAAGAGGATGAAGATAATTCCGGAGAGATCGACCATGCCGTATTGGGTGCGGAAATGGCCGAGAAGATCCTTCAAGACCTAAATTATGATCCGGATTTGAGGCAGGAGATCACACACTGTATTTTAGCGCACCGGTTCAGGACGGGCCATCAGCCGGAGAGCATCGAAGCCAAAATCCTCTTTGATGCCGACAAACTTGATATTATCGGAGCAACTGGGATTGCCCGCTCTTTCATGCTTGCTGGACAGCACGGGGAAAGACTATATCATGAGGTTTCTGTCGAAGAATATCTAAAGGAAAATATCGGTGAGAACGGCAGGATTAAAGATGCTTCCAAACATACGACCAACCTGGAATTTGAGCTTAAATTGAGAAAAATACCGGACAGGCTGTATACGGAAGAAGCGAAAGTAATCGCCAGAAAAAGGGTCAGATTTATGGAGTTGTTTTTCGAGACTTTGGTGGAAGAAGTAACAGGAAATAAATAATCGAAATAAATAGTCCTTGGAACGAATCTATAAACCGTTGAAATTGGTGGCAGATGAAGAATAATTTACATAAAAAAATTAAAAAACGATAATAGAAAGTATTTTAAATAGGTTGTATACTTAACTCAGATATTGTTTGGCATGAATCTTGCCGTGAGGGTCAAGTGATGTATCATGCCCGAGGAAATCCCGGCTTCTAATGTGAAAAGAATATGAAAATGCCGTCTGTCCGGGAATCTGTATAGTATTTTGATTTGATTCAGAAGGTGGATGGAAAATATGAGGCAGATACGCCAAGATATATTTCTTGAACAGCAACAGAGATTGTTCATGACCACTGAACTGCGTCAGGCAATTTTTGTATTGCAGATGTCGACTCTGGAGCTAAGCGAGTATATCACAAAAAAAATTGAAGAGAATCCTTTCCTGGACGAAGATGAACCCGTTGCTGAAAACAATGAGGTTGTCAGCAAAACTGCAACCCGGGTTAATATGGACGACCTAATTGAACATTTCAGCAGCGACAGTAATATTGGTTATATCTGGAACGAGAAGAATGAAAATAACACCGGATACGAACAATATTTGTCTGATCGGCCAAGTTTATATGAACAGCTTGAATTACAATTGAATTTAGAGATCAAGAATCCTGCGGATATTGTCATTGGAAACTTTCTAATAGGAAGCATTGACCGGAACGGCTATTTTACAACAGAACTGGAATATGTTAGCCAAAAGTTGAATGTTGCCGTTGAGAGAGTGGAAGAGGTCCTGAGGGTCATTCATACCTTCTATCCTATCGGTGTAGGTGCCCGTAATCTCCAGGAATGCCTGCTTCTGCAAATGAGAGCAAACGGCAAGGACAGCGAGTTTGCGGAACGGGTTATTCAAAATTACTTCCAGGATCTTGCCGACAAAAAAATGATGAAAATAGCCAATGCCCTCTCCGTATCTGCGAAGCAGGTCCAAGAAGTCTATGATCTTATCAAGACGCTTGATCCGAAACCCGGACTGCAGTTTGGCGCTGAAAGAAATCCTTTTATCTGGCCTGATGTTACGATTATGAGAGACCAGAACGATTATTTGGTTATTGTGAACGACCTCGATTTTAACTATTTGAGAATCAATCAGACGTATGTGGCTATTCTCCGTAATTCGAATGCGTTATGTGATGATGTAAGAAAATATCTTGAAGAAAAGTTTGATTCCGCTTTGGGACTCATCCGCGGAATTGAACAAAGAAGACTGAACATTTACAAAGTTGTGCAAAGTATTGTTGATATTCAAAGAGAATTTTTTGACAATGGCATTGAATATCTGAAGCCCTTGACCATGAGTCAGGTTGCGGATTTGGTCGGTATCCATGAATCTACGGTAAGCCGGGTCACCTGCAACAAATACGTTCAGACGCCGCGTGGACTGTTTGCTTTGAAGTATTTCTTTAACTCCGGTGTGGGTTCTTATGACTGCGACAAAATAAGTTCGAAAAGTGTCAAACACTTGATTCAGGATATCATCAATAAAGAGGACCCGAACCAACCACTGAGCGACCAGGATATTATGGACATGCTTGTGAGCAAGGGGATAAAGATATCTCGGAGAACGGTCAATAAGTACCGTCAGAGTATGGGGATACCGACAAATCTACACCGTAAAAGATATTAATTGTCCAAAGCCTATAATTCCCTAAGCTTACGGGGCATGAAATTCAAGTGGCATTGATAATTTTGATTTGGGTGGAAGATTAGTCAATAAATGCGAAGGAACCGCGGGTATTTTAATAACATCTGCGGTTCCTTCGCATTATATTCGAATAGTAATTCAAGGGAGGGTGCGCTCAGAGAGAAGGTATAGTCAGATAAAGAGTGTCCATTGGAAGGAGTGTTCAAGGAGAAGGTACATTCCAGAAAAGGGTGTTCATGGACGGGGGGGCTTTTGCTTCGGCATCATTGTTTTAACTGCGGCTGCAATATTGGGTGTGCAAAAGCCTGTGAGATAATTCTCCGAGGGGCTCAAGCAGAAAGTCCTGATAGAGTTCCTGTACTGCCGGATTTTCATGCGACTTGCGTAGCGGCATATTTTCATCGACCTGGTACAGGGCTTCGATCCGTCTGGCTCTGATCTCATTGGTCGTACCGTAAGGCTGACCTCCTCCGCCAATACATCCTCCGGGACAGCACATGATCTCAATAAACGTGTAATCGGACTGGCCGGCTTTGATCATTTCTAAGATTTTCTTGGCGTTGGCAAGCCCGTGGGCGATCCCCGCTTTTACTTCCATTCCGGCAAGATCAACCGAAGCTTCTTTTACGCCGGTCATTCCACGCACGGTTGTAAAGTTTAAGTCAGTCAGGGTTTTACCTGTAACAACTTCATACACGGTGCGCAGGGCTGCTTCCATAACTCCGCCGGTTGCTCCGAAAATAGCGGCTGCACCTGTTGATATGCCGAGGGGCGAATCAAATTCAGCTTCAGGGAGCATCCGAAAATCAATTCCCTCGTGCTGCAGCATTCTGCCAAGTTCGCGGGTCGTGAGGACGATATCTACATCCTGGCTGCCGCTTGCATCCATTTCCGGGCGCTCGGCTTCAAATTTTTTGGCGGTACAGGGCATCACGGAGACGACAATGATATCCTTGGCTTCAAGGCCGCTGGTCTGAGCATAGTACGTTTTGGCCAGGGCCCCAAACATTTGCTGGGGAGATTTGCAGGTCGACAGATGCGGAATCAATTCCGGATAGTAGTGTTCCATATATTTGATCCAGCCGGGGCTGCAGGAAGTAATCATCGGCAGGACACCGCCGTTTGCTATCCGGTCCAGTAATTCATGGCCTTCTTCTATGATGGTTAGATCTGCAGAAAAGTCTGTATCGAAAACCCGGTCAAATCCCAGACTGCGCAAAGCAGAAACAAGTTTCCCTGTCGCGATTTCGCCTGATGGGAATCCAAATTCCTCAGCTAGTGATACCCGGACGGCCGGAGCGACCTGAACGACGACATGTTTTTGGGGATCTGCAAGAGCTTCCCAGACGCGGTCTGTATCATCCCTTTCATGAATTGCACCTACCGGACAAACCAAAGCACACTGTCCGCACAGCACACAGGCAACATCAGCCAGCTGTTTACCGTATTCCGGTGAAATGCTGATTTCCGTACTGCGGTTATGACTATAGAGGATTCCAACGTTCTGAATATAGTGGCAGGCTTCTGCACATCGACCACATTTGATGCATTTATCCGGATTTCTGACCAGCGAAGGGGTTGAGAAATCCTGAGAGAAACTGTGTTTTCTTTTTTCTCCTTGGATATCCCTGACTCCAAATTTAGCTGCGATTTGTCTGAGTTCACAGTTACCGTTACGGATACAGGTCAGACATTCCTGCGGATGGTCAGCAAAAATTAATTCCAGAATGGTGCGTACAGTTTCTCTGACTCTCGGAGAATTCGTCGTGATGTTCATTCCGGCTGTTACCCTAGTGGAACAGGAAGGTACGAGGTTTTTTACACCTTCTACCTCGACCACACAAATCCGGCAATTTGCCTTGACGCGCTGATCAGGATGATGGCAAAGGGTTGGAAGATCAATGCCCTGTTGTCTGGCTGCCTCTAAAATAGTGATTTCAGGTGCAACTGCCGTTACCTTACCGTTTAGCGTAATATTAATGTTTTGCATCAGGCGGTCTCCTCCTCAATGAATGATGGTTTGTTATCACGGCAGGAAGCAAGATATTCATCCCGGTAATAGGCCAGGGAGGAACGAAGGCTGTTGCCGGCTGCTTGGCCGAGACCGCAAAAGGAAGCTTCTTGAATCGCCCGGGTATACCGTTCCAGCGTGCTAACATCCTGACGCACGGCTTCTCCGGCGAGCAGTCTGTCAAGGATCAGATTGGCCTGACGCAGTCCTTCCCGGCAGGGCGTGCATTTGCCGCAGCTTTCATGTAGAAAGAAGCGCAGCCGGTTTTGAACGTTTGACAAGATCGAACGGGTGTCGTCCAAAACAAAGATAGCCCCTGATCCGATCGTAATCCCGGTCTTGGAACAGGCCAGATATTCCAGTGGGGTAAAAAGCATCTCAGGCGGTATCAGAACACCGGAAGCGCCGCCAATGTTTACAGCTTTTATGGCTTTTCCGGTCTTTGCTCCACCGCCATATTCGCTGATGATTTCAGCAAAGGTCATTCCGAATGGTACTTCAAATAAACCGCGGTTTTGGACATCGCCGGAAAGCGAAATCAACTTGGTTCCGGGACTGTCCGGTGTACCAAAAGAACGATACCAGGATGCACTTTTTTCAATGATTTTGGGGATATTGGCAAGCGTTTCAACATTGTTAATCAACGTGGGTTTTTGCCAGAGACCGGCTTGGGTCGGGTAAGGGGGTTTCAGACGCGGACGGCCTTTTTTGCCCTCGATGGAGGAAATTAAAGCGGTTTCCTCACCACAAAGATAGCTTCCGGCACCGGAAAATAGCTTTAAAGACAAGCTGAAACCGCTGCCAAGAATATTTTCTCCAAGGAATCCGCGGCGCTCGGCTTCTTCAATGCTTTCGCGCAGGATTTTCTGCGCTTCAGGATATTCGTGCCGAACGTAGATATAACCCTCAGAAGCTCCGGCCATAAACGCCGCGATGGTGATGCCTTCCAGCAATTGAAAAGGGATATGGGTCATAATGAACCGGTCCTTAAAGGTGCCTGGTTCACCTTCGTCGGCATTGCAAATGATATAACGCAGTTTTTCCGTGTTGGCCCGTAGCATTTTTATTTTTTCAGCAGTAGGGAAAGCAGCTCCGCCCCTGCCGCGCAGTCCGGCATCCGATATTTCTTTCAGGGAAGTTTCAGGACCCTGGGCCAGGGCTTTGGCTAACGCGGAATATCCGCCGTTTTGACAATGATGGTCCAAGTCAACATGCCTGCCCGGAGAAATATTAAAAATCTGATCGTCATCAAGCATTTTGTTCATTCTGATATTCCTTTCTTAAATTACGGATAATGGCGACCGCAGCTTCCGGAGTCAGGTCACCATAGACCGCATCATCAATTTTGATGGCCGGAGACATATAGCAGGCACCAAGGCAATTGACGCTTTCCAGAGAAAAAAGCCCGTCCGTTGTTGTTTGTCCGATCTTAATCCCGAGTTCCTGTTTAATTGCAGCGAGGATGGAAGCTTTGTTGGCATTTTCACACGGCGCATTGGTACATATCCGGATAATGTGCATGCCCCTCGGTTTCAAGGAGATCTCACTATAGAAAGATGCCGTGGAATAAACCCTGCTTCGGGAGATATTCATTTCCCGGGAAATTTCATTTACGGCTTCTTCACTCAGATGATTCTGGGGGTCAGCATCCTGAACGGCTAAAATTACTTGAAGCAACAAGGCTTCTTCTTTTCCAAACCGATTGACAACTTCTTTGATTGCCGTCATTTGATCACACTGCCTTTCTGTAACCTTTCTGCAGGAAAGTTTACCTGTGCTTGCTTTAGTGTAATATGGGGCAAAATGTAAATCAAGAATAGTTATTTATTTGACAAAATAACAGAATAACAATGCAAAATAATAGACATTGCTAGCAAAGTTATTAATATATTTAACAATGCCGTTAATTATTTAACAATAAACAAAAATCTCCCGGTTCAGTTTTAACAGGGAGATTATCAGGACTATTTGTTATTTCTTGGAATCAATTATTCTATTTTTATATGCCTATTTGTTCGCCTAATTGTTGATTGCTTTATGATCTACTCAACAATAACTGCTGTTTATGGTGTTTCTTTCAGAGACTCTTCCCTCAGAGACTTTTCCTGAAGGTTATATCCAAGCACCATCAGACAGTCAATCATATGGGTATTTTCCACAATAATATCTTCCGGCATCATCAGTTCGACCGGAGAGAAATTCCATAAAGCTTTAACGCCTAAATCAGTAACCAACCTGGCGACTTCACCGGCACAATTTTCCGGAACAGTCAAGACCGCAATATCCACAGAGTTTTTGCTTAAAAAATTCGGCAGGTCATCCACGGGCTGGACCTCAACGTTCCTAATTTTTTCGCCGATCAGATCAGGCTTGACATCGAAGATTCCGGCAAGTCTAAACCCGCTTTTTTCAAAATTCGTGTGTTTAGCCAAAGCATGGCCCAAACTTCCGGCCCCTATAATGATCATGTTATGAGAATGCTGCAGTCCAAGTAGTTTGTGTATTTCCTGATGCAGAAAGCTGACATCATAACCATATCCCTGTAGGCCGTTGCCACCAAAACAAAAAAAGTCCTGTCTTACCTGAGAAGAGGTCAGACCCATTCGGTTGCCTAAATCTTTAGAGGAAATCCTGCTGATTCCCAATTGCAGCAGCGTTGAAAGATACCGGTAATATCTGGGCAAACGTTTTACAACCTGACTGGATAGTTTCTTTTCGTCCATTGCTAGCTCACTCCGAAATAAAATAATATGCAGTATAGTATACCATAATTGCATATTCCCCTTCTACTCCAATTTCCTTAATTTTTTTTGTAAATTGAATATTATTGATTTAGTCTCCCGATAGTAGTTTACCCAAAAGTTATATGTATTATCTGATGCGTTTTTCAACTTTAAGAGTTAAATTAAAGATTAGTAACGCGAATATCCTGACCAATGATGATTTTGAAACTTCTGACCCTTTGGTTGGAACTTGGACATATAATGGCTTGAACTGCCGGGTACAACGGGTGTAAAATAACAAGTGAAACAATAAATAAAACAATATACTTATTTTTGAGAAATGACAGCATTGTTGAACGAACCAGAAATATGCTCGGTGATAACAAGACTGGCATTTTTAAAGGTTTGACCGATTATTCACGACGACAAGCGAATCTAATCTGAAACTGATACATATTTTGTATTGATTATTGAATAAGGAACAAGTATGATAAGTATAATCTATCTTATCGTGCCATTACCCTTGGGTGTGTTCCTTCCCTTTATATAACCCTACTAGGAGTGTTCACCTAGTAGGGTACCACCTCCAATTGTTGAGACGAATATAAGCAAAGGAGTCGGCGGATCACAACATTAGAATATTTTTCTCCGAGCCTTGGATCCTAAAGTTGCAATGCTGCCATGGATGCAAGGTCTGGACAAAGTCCACGGAGTAGCAGAAGAAATTCTGTTACTTGCTGTATCGCGAAGGAGATGTGAAAAAGAATTGGTTTGTTTGCGAACCAAAAATCTTTATCCTGCATGTCCGTGCAGGATTTTTGTGATTAATAAGGAGGATACGCATGCAAAAAAATATTTCGTTGGAAGAAGCCCAAAATTTGATATTTGATTATTGTCCTTTGGCCGAAAAGGAGAATAGTCATTTAGCGGATACCCTCGTTAGAGTGCTGGCAGAGGATATTGTCGCCAGAGAAAACATTCCGCCGTTTCCGCGTTCACCTTATGACGGTTTTGTTTTCAAGGCTGAAGATACTGTGGGAGCTAGCGAAGCTAACCCGGTCACCTTTGAGGTGATTGAAGAAGTACCGGCAGGTTATACGGCCCAAAACGCTGTCAGCAAGGGTCAGGCAATTAAAATCTTGACAGGAGCTCCGATTCCTGAAGGCGCCGATGCAGTTGTTAAATTTGAAGAGGTAGAAGTCCAGGGCAGCAAGATATCTGTTTCAAAGGCCTTCAAGCACGGCGAAGATATTGTGCCTGAGGGTGAAGATATTGCCGTAGGTGATCTGATTGCGGCTGAGGGAACCGTTGTTACGGCGCCTCTGATGGGGCTGATGGCCTCCCTGGGGATTGCCGAAGTACCAGTTTATAAACGTCCAAAAATTGCGATTATCTCGACCGGAGACGAACTTCGTGATGTAACGGAGCCTCTAGCTCCAGGTAAGATCCGAAACAGCAATAGCTATACACTCCAAGGCTATCTCCGTTTACTTGGTGTAGAGCCTGTCGTGATGGGGATCTGCAAAGACAAGAAAGAAGAAGTTGCGGCCCTGGTCGAAAAGGCCTGGAAGCAGGCCGACTTGGTACTGACGACCGGGGGCGTATCAGTGGGAGACTATGATGTGATCCGGCATGCAGCCGATTATCTTGGTGCCGAAATACTTTTCTGGAAAATTGAGATCAAACCGGGCTCACCGTGTCTGGCCGCAGTGAAGGACGGGAAGATGCTGATCGGCCTGTCGGGCAATCCGGCAGCGGCAATGGTAACTTTTCAGCTGATGGCTGTCCCCTACATTAAAAAAATGGCTGGCAGAAAGGATTATTATTACCGGAAGATCGAAGTGATTCTGAAGAAGGATTTTCGAAAACCAAGTCCTCGCCGAAGATTTTTGCGCGGTAGAATGCTTTACGAGAATGGCATGGTCATCATGGAATCGACTGGAGAACAAGGCAATGGTGTGCTGCGCTCCATGCTCGGCTGTGATATCCTGGCGGAAATTCCGGAAAAGAGCGGCCCGGTCAAGGCCGGTGAAAAATTAATCGCTTATATTATTGAATAGAAGCAAAATGAAAAAGTTGGAATCAATAAGAATGGAATCTAAGGAGATGAATAAAAGTGAAAAAAATAGCAGTTCAGGATGCAGTCGGCATGGTCCTTTGCCACGATATAACGAAAGTGATTCCTGGGGAATTCAAAGGCCCCGCTTTTAAAAGAAATCATGTGATCAAGCAGGAAGATATCGAGGAACTATTGAGTCTTGGTAAAGAGCACATCTACGTCTGGGAAGAAAATGCCGATGAAATCCATGAAGACGATGCGGCGATCAGAATGGCCCAAGCTGTCATGGGTCAGAACATCCGTTTTTCGGAACCTCAGGAAGGTAAAACTACGTTGATTTCGACTCAAAAAGGTTTGCTGAGGATCAAAAGCTCATTGCTGCACGAAATCAATTCGATCGAACATGTTACGATACCGTCCCTACCGAATAACTTCAAGGTTGAAGTTAATCAGAAAGTTGCTGCAACCAGGATTATACCGCTGGTTACCAAAGAAGAAAATATTCGCAAAGTAGAGGAATTATGCACCCTTTATGGTCCGGTATTTCATGTTGAGCCGTATAAAGAGCTCACGGTTGGGATTGTGATTACCGGAAGTGAAGTGTATAAAGGAAGAATCAAGGACAAATTCGGGCCTGTGATCAGGAAAAAACTTGAGTATTTTGGCGCGGAAATCATCGGTCAGGAATATTGTCCTGATGAATTGGAATTAATTCAAGCGAAGATCACAGGTTATATGGAGCAAAAAGCTGACATGATTATTATGACCGGGGGAATGTCCGTAGATCCCGATGATCTTACCCCTGGAGCGATCCGGGGCACCGGTGCAGATGTTGTAACTTATGGTGTTCCTGTTCAGCCTGGTAATATGTTTATGCTGGCTTATTTGAACGGGGTACCTATCTTAGGGGTCCCCGGAGCTGCCGCCTATTTTAGGACAACTGTCCTGGATGTGGTACTGCCGAAGATCTTTGCTGGAGAGACACTGAACAAAAATGATTTTATCCGGATGGGTGAAGGCGGTTTATGTTTGAACTGCCAGATGTGTCAATATCCAAACTGCTATTTCTGCAGATAAGAATTTTCATTCAGTGTACGGGTATACGAGTGTAAGTGGGGAGTTGAGATAATGATCGATGCATATGGCAGGGATATCAATTATTTAAGAATATCTGTAACGGATTTATGCAATTTAAAATGTACGTACTGTATGCCGGAAAAAGGTATTGAGAAAAAAGAACGCTGCGATATCTTAAGCCTGGAAACTATGGAGAAAATTGCCGAGACAGCCGTTAAACTCGGAATCACCAAGATCAGGCTCACTGGCGGAGAGCCATTGGTAAGGAGAGGGATCCTGGATCTGGTCCAAAATATTGCCTTGCTGAAAAACAAAGGACTCAAGGAACTGGGACTCACGACCAACGGGCTGCTTCTGAAACAATATGCGGATGACCTGAAAAAAGCTGGGTTGACGCGGGTGAATATTAGTATTGACAGCATGGATCCGACCAAATATAAGGAAATTACCCGTTGCGGCAATGTCCAGGATGTTCTGGAAGGGATTAGGGCAGCAAAAGAAGTAAAATTATTCCCATTAAAGATCAATGTCGTTCTTATTGGCGGGTTTAACGACGATGAAATTGAAGATTTTGTTGCGATGACGATGGATCATGATATCGAAGTTCGTTTTATTGAGCTTATGCCGATCGGGGAAGCCGGAGCGTGGGGCCAGGAGCATTTCTTGTCCAACGAAGAAATACTGAAAAGAGTACCGACGTTGATCCCGTTGCCGTTTAAAAGACATGGCAGCGTAGCACGTCTCTACAAACTTCCGAACAGCAAAGGCAAGGTTGGTCTGATCAGCCCGTTAAGCAGCCATTTCTGCAATTACTGTAACCGGATCAGGATTACGCCCGATGGCAAACTGAAACCATGTCTTCATTCCAATGTTGAGATCGATATCCGAAATTACGCTGAAAACGGACTTGAGAAGTTTCTGATGGATGGAATCATGGCAAAACCCACCCGGCATTGTATCCAGAGCAGTAATTATCAGCCGGTAATAAGAAATATGCATGAAATAGGCGGGTGAAAAATAACATGAGTGAACTGACACATTTCAATGAAGAGGGACGGGCCAGAATGGTTAACGTAAGCGGGAAGGCTGAAACCACTCGCGTAGCGGTAGCACGCGGTGAGATCCGGATGAAGCCTGAAACCCTGGCGCTGGTCAAGGAAGGACTCATAGCTAAAGGGGATGTGCTGGCGGTATCGCAGGTTGCAGGTATCATGGGTGCCAAAAAGACTTCTGATATTATTCCGATGTGCCACCCGCTGCTGTTATCGGGAATAGATGTTTCTTTTAAAATCAACGAGCAGGAAAGTAAGATTGAAATTCAGGTAACAGTTAATAACTCCGGGCAGACCGGCGTCGAGATGGAAGCACTTACGGGAGTTTCTGTCGCAGCGCTTACCATCTATGACATGTGCAAGGCCGCAGAAAAGGATATGGTGATCGGGGATATCTGTCTGGTCAGCAAGTCCGGCGGCAAAAGCGGCAATTATATCCGAGCGGATAAAACAAAAAAATAAACTCTTCGGAGAGGTGAAGAATGATGATCACTGTAGGCGTTATCACAGCTAGTGATAAAGGATCCAGAGGAGAACGCGAAGACTTAAGCGGACAGGTCATTAAAAATATGGTCGAAGAGATTGGCTGGGAAGTTAAGATTCTGGAAATTGTTCCGGATGAACAGAAGATCATTGAAGCCAAGCTGATTGAATATGCCGACGAACGTAAAGTCGATGTGATATTCACGACCGGAGGAACCGGGTTTTCACCGAGGGATGTGACCCCGGAAGCTACGCTGGCTGTCGTCGAAAGGCTCACCCCGGGAATTCCCGAGGCGATGAGACTGGAGAGCCTAAAGGTCACGTCCAGAGCGATGCTTTCCAGAGCAGCCGCTGGAATCAGAGGCAAAACTGTGATTATCAATTTACCGGGAAGCCCGAAAGGTGTTAAAGAATGTCTGGCAGTTGTTCTGCAGTCGTTGGAGCACGGCATAGAAATTCTAAAAGGGACTACCGGAGAGTGTGCGCAGCCATTTTAACAAAAACGACAGGGAGGAGAACACTGTGAATGATGTTCCAGTCATATGTTTTGTTGCCGCGAAATCAGGCACCGGAAAGACAACTTTCTTGGAAAAACTAATCAGGGAAATGACGAAACGTGGTTTTAGGGTCGGAGTGATCAAGAGCGACGCCCACCGCTTCGATATTGATAAACCAGGTAAAGACAGCTGGCGATTTGCTGAGGCGGGTGCAAGATCTACGGCGATTATCGGGCCCGACCAATATGCTGTCATTCAGAAAACCGAGATGAAGAAAGATATTGAAGATGTAATTGCAGTGATTGAAGGTGTCGATATCATCCTGGTCGAAGGGTTCAAAATGTCCCAAAGACCAAGATTTGAAGTTGTAAGAAGAGAGCTGGGCACCGACATTGTTTCTCCGTTGGAGAACTTAATTGGCATTATCACAGATGTCAATGATCTTGCTGTTCCGGTTCCGGTGATCGATATTAACGATTATCAAACCGTAGCGGATCTTATCGCTGAAAAGTATCTGTCCTGAGTATCCGTTGACGATTATTTGCTTAATCCTATCTGTTTAGCAGTCTAAAATAAGATGAACATACCAAAAAAGGAAGGAGTACCCCACATGCCAAAAGTAATTGCTGTCAATATCAGTGAGACAACAGGGGTTCCAAAACAAGAAATTGAAAAGGGCTACTTCAAAGTGGATCATGGTTTAGTCGGAGATGCGCATGCTGCCAACTGGCATAGACAGGTCAGTTTGCTTGGGACTGAAAGTGTCGATAAACTAAAACAGGCTGGACTCACAGGCCTGGATAACGGCAGATTTGCGGAAAACCTCACGACGGAAGGCATCATTCTGTATGAGCTTCCCATTGGTACGAAGCTTAAAATCGGTGAGACGCTGATGGAAGTGACCCAGATCGGCAAACAATGCCATAACAGCGGATGCGCCATCAAACGGCTTGCCGGGGACTGCGTAATGCCGCGTGAGGGGATTTTTACCAAAGTCCTGTCTCCGGGATGGATTAAACCGGGGGATAGCATTGAGATCGTGGAACAGTAAACCATTTCTTACAAACAAACCAAATGAAAAAGATAGTTGATAAAAGTATTTCAACTATCTTTTTCATACTACCAAAATTCAGAGGGAAAAGACAATGACGATATCGGCTATCCTTGAACGAGATATTCCTGGCCTTTGGCAACGTATCTTTCTGTCATTTGGCGAATGGAGGCCAGCTCTTCCGGCGTAATTTCTCTGATTACCTTCGCGGGAGAGCCAAGAATCAGTGAATTTGGAGGAAATATCTTTCTTTCCGGGACCAGGGAGCCTGCTCCCACGATCGAATTTTCGCCAATGACAGATTCGTTCATGATGATGGAGCCCATCCCAATCAGGCAGCCTTTACGAATTGTACAGCTGTGGAGGATACACCCATGGCCGACAGTAACCTCATCTTCTACAAGCGTCGGCAGATCAGTATTCACATGGATAACACTTAAGTCCTGGATGTTTGTTCTTTTACCGATGACAATTGGGGCAATATCTCCGCGTAAAACACAATTGTACCAGATACTTGCGTAGTCTCCAATGGTTACTCTGCCAATGATTTTTGCGCCTTCCGCCACATAGACAGTTTCTGAGACCGAAGGTTTAACGTCTTGATAGGGAATGATCATAAGAATGGTTGCTCCTTGCTTTTTGGCTTTAAAAATATTATAGATTTCAGAACGGCCTTTGTCGAGAAGTATAAAAGACCTGCCAACAAAAGGCTTGGCAGAAGCCACGTTTTCTTAAATAACAACAAACCCTTAAGTTGCTGTTTATTTTAGGTGTAAGTTAGGTTATATTAATAAGGATGTTTAAGAATGTTTGGAAATAACAAACGAATATGGTGTTACAGCAATTAAAAGATAAGGAGCACCTTCTGATGACAGTCCGTTTCTACCTGGCGCTTTGGACAGGAAAGATCGTATCGATATTGATGAGGCTTCTAGGGAAGAAAGGCACAACCTTCCCAGGATTTATTGCGCTTAAAATTTGCCCGAATATGATTGGATTCTTGGCTTCCCGTTTTCCGGAAGGTGCAGTAATTATTACAGGAACCAACGGCAAAACGACAACGAACAACCTACTGGCTTCCATTCTGAAGACAGCCGAAAAAAAGATTGCTTTTAACCGGGAAGGAGCCAATATGCTTACGGGTATTGCAGGAGCATTGCTGCAGAATACTACATTTGCAGGTATGCCGCAAGCTTCTGTCCTGCTGCTCGAAGTGGATGAGGCTACACTGCCGGGGTTATGCAGGCAGCTGACTCCGAGGCTTGCTGTGATTACGAATTTCTTCCGGGATCAGCTGGATAGGTATGGCGAATTGGATACGACGATCAAGCTGGTAAAAGAGTCGCTACCTGCCGCAACAGAATTGGTGTTGAATGCGGATGATCCGCTAGTTGCTCAGATCGGAACCGGCCGGAAAGGTGTATTCTACTTTGGGGTAAGCACACTGCCCACAAGCTCTGCCGACAGCACGGAAACGCGGGAAGGACGATACTGTTCGCACTGCGGTCAGGAATTGTCTTACACGCTGTTTCATTACGGCCAGTTAGGGAACTATAGGTGTCCTAGCTGCGGTTTCAGCCGGCCTAATCCTTATATTGAAGCGAAAGAAGTCAAAATGGAAAGCAGGGAGATTTCGTTCAGGATAGATGATGACCATGACAACCACGTCTATCAGGTACCTTTGCAAGGGTATTATAATCTGTACAACGTGCTGGCAGCTTTCTGTGCTGCGGACCGTCTGCAGATATCCAGAGAAGATATTGGTACCGGACTGAACCGGTATGTTTCCGATGCAGGGAGAATGGAACAGTTTTCGCTCCTTGGATGTGAGGCGACGCTGACCCTGGTGAAAAATCCAACAGGTTTTAATCAGGTCATCCATACCATTGCAGAGCTACCTCAGTCTGTCCGCTTGCTGATTGCGATTAACGATCTGGCGGCCGATGGCAGGGATATATCCTGGTTATGGGATGTCGACTTTGAAATTTTGGCTTTGCGTCAGGATGACGTACCACAAATCATATGCTCCGGTTTAAGAGCTGAGGACATGGCTTTGCGACTGAAGTATGCCGGAATTAAGGAAGACAGAATTACAATGGAACATTCTCTGGAAAAAGCGGTGGAGATGCTGGAACAGCCAAGCATCAGCGCGGCGTCAGCGCTCAAGGCGGCTGCAAGCATAGCAGAGGGAGGAGCCGTATTTATTCTGCCAACCTATACTGCCCTTTTCCCGATACGGGATATTCTGGTGAGAAGAAAAACCGGAGAAAAACAGCGTAAGGCGGTAAATGTATGAAGCTTACGATTTTTCATCTTTATCCGGATCTGCTTGATTTATATGGGGACAGGGGAAATGTTCTGGCGCTGGCTGCCAGATGCAGGTGGCGTGGAATCGATGTCGAGATACGCAGAATATCTTTGCGAGAAGAAATGGATTTTTCCGAGGCGGATATTCTTTTTCTGGGAGGAGGTTCGGACCGGGAGCAAAGTCTTTTGGTTCAGGATTTAAGCACAAGATCCTCAGAGCTTAAAGCAGCGATTGACGATGGACTTGTCATGTTGACCATTTGCGGCGGTTACCAGCTTTTGGGGCAGTATTATCAGACCAGAGACGGGGAGAAAATCCCGGGATTGGGCATACTGGACTTTTATACTATTGCTGGAAATAAACGACTGATTGGCAATGTCATTGTTGAAACGTCACCTGAGCTTTTGGGTTCCATGTCAGAAAACATTTCCCAGCAGTCCGATGAAGTTGGGGTGCACAATACCATGGTCGGATTTGAGAACCATTCTGGGAAGACCTATCTTGGACCAGAGTTGAATTCCTTGGGAAGAGTGCTGAGGGGTTATGGCAATAACGGTGAGGATTTACAGGAGGGTGTAAGGTATAAAAATGTTTTTGGAACTTACCTTCATGGACCGTTGCTGCCTAAAAATCCCCATATTGCCGACCTGCTGCTGGGTCTGGCGACAAGAAGAAAGGATCCGGCTTATCAGCTTCAAATCCTGAAAGACTCTCTGGAAAAAGCAGCACATCATGCGGTTATAGAACGTTTTCTTACGGCAGGATCCATAGCCGGATCTAAATAGGATTACAATAGGAAAAAATTACATGCTGGAAATCAGAAAGAATGATTGAATATTGCTTGTACCCACCCGTGTCTTCGTTGACACTTTAGAGGGTGAGTCGCTATAATAAAATAGGATTGCTTAATGGGGCCTTCCGTGGCCATGAAGGGGGTGCCTTGCTTGGCAGAGACTAGGCGTATTGTTGTATGTTTGCCGGAAAGCATTATTGAGGAAGTAGACGAAATCGTATCGTCAGAGAAATTAAACCGGAGTGATTTTATCAAAGAAGCTGTTTACAGTGTATTGATTGAACGGCGAAAAGCAGGAATACGAGAGCAGATGCGGCAGGGATATGTTGAAATGGCTCAAATTAACCTGTCAATGGCATTAGATTTATGCCAGGCTGAAGAAGAGGCAACGATGCGCTATGAAGGGAAACTAGCTTGGAGTGTCGGGTATGAGTATTAAACGCGGGGAGATTTTTTATGCGGAACTAAACCCCGTTGTAGGTTCTGAACAAGGCGGCACTAGGCCGGTCTTGGTTATTCAGAATGATATTGGGAACCAGTATAGCCCGACAACAATTATCGCAGCAATTACATCCCAGATTTCGAAAGCCAAACTGCCGACCCATGTGGAAGTCAAAGCGAAACGAAGTGGTTTGGAAAGAGATTCTGTTATTTTGACTGAGCAAATCAGAACGATCGATAAAAGCCGTTTGAAGGAAAAAGTCGCAGTGCTCGATGAGGAAGTAATGCTCAGGGTTGATGAAGCGATTGAAATAAGCCTTGGGCTGACGGAGATCTGAAGGATTTCAATGGATGAGGCCAAATTACATAGTACGGAATAACGCAGCGTACAGGCTTCTAACACCTGACGCTGTTTTTTATACGGAGGGGAGACATGGGGATGTTTCTTTTATCCCCTCGAAGGGATAAAAGAAACGTCCCCATGTTCCCATGATTGGAGGAAAAAATAATAATGGACTTTATTAGCGTCATTTCAAGGGAGTTAGGACTGAAAACCTGGCAGGTCGGGGAAACGGTAAAGCTCCTGGACCAGGGGAATACCATTCCGTTTATTGCGCGCTACCGCAAAGAAGCAACCGGAGAACTTGATGAAACTGTGCTCAGAGCCATGGCAGACCGGCTGGAATATCTCCGGAACTTGGAGCTCAAAAAAGAGGAAGTCATTCGCTTGATTGATGAACAGGGCAAGCTCGATGACGGTTTAAGATCCAAAATAGAAGCTGCAGCGAAACTGCAGGAAGTCGAAGATCTGTACCGGCCCTACAAGCAGAAAAAAAGAACCAGGGCCTCGATAGCCAGAGAAAAGGGTTTGGAGCCTTTGGTAGATTGGTTATTCAACCAGCCTGCCGAAGGAAGCCTGCAGGAAGAGGCCGCTAAGTATCTTAATCCCGATTTGGGTGTCCATGATGCTGCTGAGGCATTGAGCGGGGCTCAGGATATAATTGCTGAGAACGTTTCCGATGATGCGGAAACAAGAAAACTAGTTCGGACCAGGATCTATGAATGGGCGGAAATCACAGCCAAAGCAAAAAAAGAAGAGCGTTCGCCGTATGAGATGTACTATGAATATAAGGAACCTGTCCGTAAAATTCCGCCGCACCGGGTTCTGGCTTTGAATAGAGGAGAAAAGGAAGAATTCCTTTCCGTAGGGCTTGAGATTGAAGCGGATAAGATTCTGCAATTATTGGAAAAGAAATACCTGCAGGGGGGCCCTTGCCAGGAGTTGATGAAAGGGGCTTTGCAGGATAGCTATAAGCGGCTGATCTACCCATCAATCGAAAGGGAGATCCGGGCCGAGATTACCAGCAGGGCAGGAGAACAAGCTGTCAAGGTGTTTTCCGCCAACTTGCGGCAGCTTCTGCTGCAGCCGCCGGTAAGAGATAAAGTGATCATGGGGCTCGATCCCGGTTACAGGACAGGCTGCAAATGGGCCCTGATCGATGATACGGGAAAACTCGGAGAGGTAGGGGTGATCTATCCAAACCCTCCACAGAATAAAAAGCAAGAAGCCAAACAACTCATTGCCAAAGTGGTGGAGCAGTATGGCGTCCAGATTATTGCAATCGGCAATGGAACGGCTTCCCGCGAAACGGAGGAGCTCGTCACCGAATTCATCCGGGAAAGTGGGCTTCCGTTGGAATACATTATTGTCAGTGAGGCAGGGGCTTCGGTATATTCGGCTTCGCCACTGGCCAAAGAGGAATTCCCGGATTTTGATCTTTCACTGAGAAGCGCGGTATCCATCGCCCGCAGATTGCAGGATCCTTTGGCTGAGCTTGTCAAGATTGAACCGAAAGCAATCGGCGTTGGTCAGTATCAGCACGATATCCAGCCTAAGGTTTTGGAAAGCTCGCTGGGCGGTGTCGTCGAATCCTGCGTCAATACAGTCGGAGTCAACTTGAATACAGCTTCGCCGTCTATTCTGAAATTTGTCTCCGGATTGAATTATACGGTCGCCAAAAATATTGTTTCCTACAGGGAGAAGAATGGTAAATTCCGGCGAAGGGAAGAATTGAAGAAGGTATCCAGGCTCGGGGAGCAGACTTATATTCAATGTGCCGGTTTTATTCGGCTGCCGGATGGCGATAATTATCTGGAGAATACGCCGGTTCATCCGGAGTCTTATGATGTTGCCACGGCAATCCTGAAAAAAGCCAATTTAACAGCGATCGACCTCAAAACAAATCCAGAGAAGGTGCGCGCTGCGCTTGGAGGTTTCAGCGCTGAGGAATTAGCTGCGGAACTTCAGGCAGGCGTACCAACCATTAAAGATATTCTCGAGGCTTTGCTGAGACCGGGGAGGGATCCGCGTGAGGATCTGCCGCGCCCACTGCTGCGTCAGGATATCACCAAATTGGAGGACCTGCAGGTAGGAGTAAGTTTGGAGGGGACTGTCAGGAACATTGTTGACTTTGGCGCATTCGTCGATATCGGCGTCAAGAATGACGGATTGGTTCATATCTCGGAACTCAGCAACAGTTATATCAGACATCCGATGGAAGTTATCTCGGTCGGCGATATCGTGAAGGTCAGAGTCCTCAGTATCGATCTGGCTAGAGGCCGAGTCAGCCTCTCAATGAAGGATATATAATAAGTCATTCTTCCGCTGTAAGCGGAGCATCGACGACAAATACTTTTAAGTGAGGAAATATTTCATATGAGCAATCAACAGATCATTATTGCCGGCGGAAATATCAAACCGATGACCGGAGAGCTCGAATTTACAGGGAGTATTTTGGTCAAAGATAGTAAAATTGCAAAAATTATAAAGCATTTGGTTACGGCGACAGATGAAGACGAAGAAAACGCGTTCAGAGAAATGTTCGGCCTAAGTACGGAAGAGTCGGTACACATTGTATCTGCCAGGGGAAAATGGGTTTTGCCTGGTTTCATTGATGCGCACTGCCACGTCGGGATTGGAGAAGAAATCTATCAGCATGAAGGTGACGACCTGAATGAAATGACGGATCCCCTGACCCCGGAACTTCGCGCGATTGACGGAATCCATCCCGAAGATGAAGGCTTCAGGGATGCACGGCTCGGAGGAGTCACCGCTGCTTTTACCTGCCCCGGAAGCGCAAATGTCATTGGAGGTACAGGTGTTGTTGTCAAAACGGCGGGACGTGTGGTCGAAGAAATGATTCTGAGAGACCCTGCAGGACTCAAAATCGCGTTCGGTGAGAATCCCAAATTTGTATACGGAGAACAGAAAAAAATGCCGATGACGCGAATGGGAACAGCAGCCTTGCTCCGGCAGGCGTTGGTAGATGCTCAGAACTATCGGGAGAAACTGGAACAAGGCCAAAAGGATTTGGACAAACTTCCTGAACGGGACCTCGGACTCGAAGCAATCAATCTTGTACTGGACAAAAAAATACCGCTCAGAGCTCATGCCCACAGGACGGATGATATAATGACCGCTATCCGGATAGCCCGCGAGTTTGACGTAGATCTGGTTTTGGACCACTGTACTGAAGGTCATAAAATTGCCGATGTGCTTCAGCAATATGGCTACCCTGCGGCTGTCGGTCCTTCTTTCACGAACAGGGCCAAAGTAGAGCTTAAAGATAAAACATTTAGCACGCCGGGAGTATTGAACAAAGCGGGACTTAAAATAGCGATCATCACGGATCATTCCGTTACCCCTATCGAGCATCTGCCGCTGTGTGCAGCGATGGCTGTCCGCAACGGACTTGAGGAGGAAGACGCGCTGAAAGCAATCACGATCTGGCCGGCTGAAATACTCGGGGTCGCCGACAGAGTCGGATCTTTGGAAGTAGGAAAAGATGCTGATATTGTCGTATGGGAGGGCAAACCGCTCAGTTTTGAGGCCACGCCCCATACAGTATTGATCAATGGTCTGATCGTAAAGCCCGAGTGAGACGGGAGCGTGAAAATATGGAACGGCTGATTGAATCGGTAAGTTCTGAGGAGACTTTTCTTCTCGGAAAACTGCTCGGACAAAGTTTACGGGAAGGTACGGTCATCTGTCTTTATGGAGATTTGGGCTCGGGCAAAACAGTCCTGGCTAAAGGGCTCGGTGAAGGGCTCGGGGTTACGGACACCATGACAAGTCCGACATTTACCTTGATTCAGGAATACAGTACAAAAATTGATGGACTGAAACTGATTCATATGGATTTATACAGACTCCACCACCCGGAAGAAGCAGAAATCATCGGTGTTGCCGATTATTTCGGGGATGACTGCGTCTGCCTGCTGGAATGGCCGGAAATCATTGTAGATTTACTGCCGGAAGACAGGCTCGAAATCAGAATTCAGGGAAGCGGTAATCAAACACGTTCAATTATGCTCAATTTTTGACATTTGCGAAAAAATAATTAAAAGCAGTGAGGCCTATGAAATATCTGACAATCGATACAACAACAAAGATAACTGCGCTGGCCCTGGGGCAGGATGGCAGGCTAGTCGCAGAGGGATTCCTGAACACTGGGAAAACCCATTCTGAAAGACTAATCCCGATGCTGGATCAGCTGCTGAATGCTGCAGACTGGAAACCCGTGGATCTTGATTTTATCGGCGCAGTCAGGGGTCCAGGGTCATTTACCGGCATCAGGATCGGAATCGCCACAGCCCAGGGACTTGCACAGGTCCTCAATATTCCTTTGGTCGGAATTACTTCGCTGGATACGTTGGCCTGGGCTGGAAAGGGCAGGTCGGAAGAAACCGTTGTGATCCTAGATGCCCGCAAAAACGAATGGTATTATGCTCGATATATTTGGAGGGAAGACAGAGAATGCCTGGACGGGCCGAAAGCTGTTAAGCCGGAAGCGCTCACAGCGGAATTGAAGGAACTTCAAAAATCTTGCTTTTTTGTTGGGGACGCGGTTAGCGGGGGTAGAAAATTTCTGGAGGAACAACTTGGTAGCCAGGCCGTTATACTGTCTGAATACCAGTACCTTCCAAGAGGAGCCTATGCAGCATGTGAGGTTTGGGAACAGTGGAAGATAAGATGCGTTGACGGGAATTTTCATGCGCTGGAACCCATTTATATTCGTCTCTCAGAAGCTGAAACCAATTATCTTAAGAAACAAGGCAAAATGCAGTAGTCATATTGGTATTCTCAACATACTATGATTCTGAAACATCATTTAAGAGGAATACTGATATTAGGTGATAAAAATGTTAAAAAGAGATCGGGCCAAACAGAATAGGGAACCTGAGGCCGAGGCTATCGTTCGCCCTATGCAGCTTGGGGATATCCCATCCATTGTGGCGATTGAGGAAGTATCGTTTGCCACGCCATGGACAACGGAGTCTTTTACATCAGAATTGAAAAATAATGTTTTAGCCAATTATTTTTGCCTAGAGCTGGATCACAAGGTTATTGGCTATATAGGGCTTTGGATCGTCATGGGAGAGGGGCATATTACAAATGTTGCAATCTGGCCGGGATGCCGCGGTAAGGGCTGGGGCGAGTACCTGATGAAAAACGTGATTTATCAGATGATAGCTAAAGGTGTGATGCGGTTTACACTGGAAGTTCGGGTATCCAATCAGACGGCGCGGAATCTGTATGAAAAATTAGGTTTCAAGGCAGCCGGAGTACGCAAAGGGTACTATTCCGACAACCAGGAGGATGCACTGATTATGTGGGCCAGTCTCTAGTAGAACTTAACTAGTTTCGTTGGAGGAGTATTGTGGACAATAACAAAAATGTAATAATTTTAGGTATTGAAACAAGCTGTGATGAGACGTCGGCTGCGGTCTTAGTCAACGGTACAGATTTAAAAAGCCACATCATCTCATCTCAGATTGGTACCCACCAAAAGTATGGAGGCGTTGTCCCGGAAATAGCATCGCGGGAACACTGTCTGCATATCAGTCAGGTAGTTTCAGAGGCCCTCGGACAAGCAGGTATGGGATTTAAAGATCTTTCTGCAGTTGCAGTGACGTACGGCCCTGGGTTGGTGGGATCTCTCCTGGTGGGAGTATCTGCTGCCAAAGCCATGGCCTATGCAGCAGGCATTCCTTTAATCGGCGTCAACCATCTGGAGGGGCATGTTTATGCCAACTTCTTGGAGCATCCGGACTTGCGTTTCCCGCTGCTGGCGCTTTTGGCATCCGGCGGACACACCAATCTGATTATTTTTAGGGGACATCTAGACTATGAAGTGATCGGTAGAACCAGGGATGATGCTGCCGGAGAAGCCTTTGACAAAGTAGCCCGGGCGCTTGGATTTGGATATCCGGGCGGTCCGAATATCCAGAAGGCTGCTTTCGAAGGAAATGCAGCAGCTTTTGATTTTCCCAGAGCAATGCTGGAAACCGGGAGCTTTGATTTCAGTTTCAGCGGATTAAAGTCCTCGGTTCTTAATACCTTAAACAGTGCTCGGATGAAGGGCGAAATTTTGAATACTGCCAACCTGGCAGCTTCTTTCCAGGCTGCCGTTGTAGAGGTGCTTGTGCAGAAAACTCTCCGGGCCTTGGAAAAATATCCGATTAAGACCTTGGCCCTGGCCGGCGGGGTTGCAGCAAACAGCAATTTGCGGCAAGTGCTGCAGCAGGAACTGGATCACCGCGCAATCTCTTTTGTTTATCCTTCACCGGTATACTGTACCGACAATGGCGCGATGATTGCACTGGCCGGTTATTATCGCTTTATGAATGATGATTATGCTTCATGGAAGTTAAATGCGGTTCCTGGCTTGAATATGTAAAATTGGAGGACGCAGTTACATCGGTTTATTTTCAATTATTCATTAATAATTGATTGAATAATCAAAAACTTTATATTTTTTATTTATTATGGTAAAAAAATCGACAAAAAAGAATAGGTATAAGAAAAACATAGAATGCAATATTTATCCACAACGGTTGTGGATAATGTGGATAAACCATGAAAAAACTTGTTCTTTGGCTAGTGCGGCTGGGGATAATTTTTAGGAAAAAATGCTAAATGAACACCATTTTTAAGAAATTATGATTTTTGAAGTGATTAATGTCGAAAATATGATTAATTTTGCTCTGTAATGCAGACATATGACCAGGAGGACAGAACGTGAACAAAAAAGAAAAAGATTTATTTCGAAAAAAAGTTCTTCAAATCAGGAGGGTCATGACAGCTGATGAACGCAGGCAAAAAAATGATCGGATTCAAAGGAATATAACGTCTTTGCCAGCTTATCAGAACGCGGAGATAATTATGATGTACTTAAATTATTGGGATGAAGTAGAAACTACCGGGGTTGCGGAAGAAACGCTCAAAGCACGAAAAAAGTTGATTATTCCGTTTTGTCAGGGGGAAACCATTATTCCGTGTCAAATCAAAAATATTAAAGATGATGTACAGTTAGGGACTTTTGGGATCAGAGAGCCGGGTCCTGACTACTTACATCCGATACCCCCAGAAGAAATTGATCTGATTCTAGTTCCGGGTGTCGTATTTGACAGGCAAGGCAAAAGGATTGGTTTTGGCAAAGGCTTTTATGATCGTTTCCTGCCTCAATTAAGGAAAGACGTTTGCATCATCGGTTTGGCGTATGATTGCCAGCTGGTTGAAAAAATTGCAGCAGAGGATCATGATTTTAAAATGTCTTTACTGCTTACAGAAAATGGTGTAATCTATGTTCCATAATCACATTTGCTAAGATTAGGACAAATTAAGGAGAGTGAATATGTGTAAGTGTTGTGACTCCAAACAAGAGGCAGTATTTGCTGATTCCAATCAACACAGGCTGAATGAGATTATCTCTGCTTATCAGGGTCATGATGGTGCTCTTATTCCGGTTCTCCAAGAGGCTCAGGAAATGTATGGTTATCTTCCTGAAGCCGTCATGCGGGCCATTGCCAAAGGACTGAAGATCCCTGAGGCAAAAGTATTTGGCGTCGTTACTTTCTATGCTCAGTTCAGACTGAAACCAACAGGCCGTAATTTGATCCGGGTTTGTATGGGAACAGCCTGTCACGTCAGAGGCGCTCAGAAAGTACTTTCTGAGATTGAACGCGAACTTGCAATTGTTGCCGGAGAGACTACCGCTGATCAAAGATTCACGTTGGAAACCGTTGCTTGCATTGGAGCCTGTGGACTGGCTCCTGTCATGACCATCAATGGTCAGGTTTTTGGAAATATGAATTCCGGCCTGGTGCCGGATATTCTGAAAAGATTTAAATAAGGGAGGGGAAACGATGAAGGTTTTAGTGAACCCGTGTTGTGAAAAATGTCATCATACAGCATCCACTCCCTGTTCCGATTATGTTCAATGCAGGACGGAAGGGCCATTGTGCCATGACGATGTTTCCTGTAAACAGCAGAGGCAGAGACTGATGTCTTTGATCCTGGAACCAGACAGAAGAAATAAGCAGATTCTGGTCTGCAATGGAACAGGCTGCTTTTCTTCAGGTTCCCAGACATTAATTGATCTACTCAGGGAAGGATTGGCTGCAAGAGGCATTGATACGGCTGACGTCCGCTCTACGGGCTGTCACGGTTTTTGCGAACAAGGGCCGACCGTGATCATTGAACCGGATAAGACTTTCTATACGAAGGTCAAGGAAGAGGACATTTCTGAAATTATTGAAAAAGATATTTTACGTGATGAAAAAGTTGAAAGACTTCTTTACGAGGATCCGGTATCTGGAAAACTCGCGGCAAATTTTGAGACCGTGAATCTATTTGCCAAACAGAAACGGATCATCCTTGATAACTGCGGTAAGATTGACCCGGAGGAAATCAGCCATTATCTCGCTAAAGATGGCTACAAGGGTTTGGCCAAAGCGATCCAAACCATGAGCCCGGACGAGGTTGTGGAGGAAGTTAAAAAATCAGGCTTGAGAGGCCGCGGAGGTGCAGGTTTTCCGACAGGACTTAAATGGAGTCTATGCCGCCAGTCAGAGGGCGCGAAAAAATATGTGATCTGCAACGCCGATGAAGGAGATCCTGGTGCATTCATGGACAGGGGCGTTCTTGAAGGAGACCCGCATGCGGTGATTGAAGGAATGCTGATCGGCGCTTACGCGATTGGCGCCGACGAGGGTTATATCTACTGCCGGGCCGAATATCCGCTCGCGATCGACAGGCTGAGAACCGCGATTGCCCAGGCTGAGGAAAATGGATTACTGGGCAATAACATCCTGAATTCCGGATTTAACTTCAAACTAAAGATCAAAGCCGGTGCAGGCGCTTTTGTCTGCGGCGAGGAGACGGCCCTGATTGCTTCCATCGAAGGCAAGCGTGGGATGCCGACGGTCAGGCCTCCCTACCCTGCCGTCAAAGGCCTCTGGGGAAAACCGACCAATATTAACAACGTCGAGACCTGGGCCAATGTACCGTATATTTTACGGAATGGCACAGACTGGTATACGCAATTCGGCACTGAAAAAAGCAAAGGCACCAAGATATTTGCTCTGACCGGCAAGGTCAATAACACCGGCCTGGTGGAAGTACCGATGGGTATCACGCTGAGAGACATCATTTTTGATATCGGCGGCGGGATCAAGGACGGAAACCAATTTAAGGCTGTTCAAATCGGGGGGCCCTCGGGAGGCTGTCTTCCCGAGGAAATGCTGGATATTAAAGTCGATTATGATAATCTGACCGCCGCAGGAGCAATGGTTGGCTCAGGCGGACTGGTTATTCTTGATAATACGACATGTATGGTCGATATTGCCCGTTTTTTCTTAAGTTTTACCCAGAAGGAATCCTGCGGCAAGTGTACACCCTGCCGGGAAGGAACGAAGCGGCTTCTCGAAATCCTGATCCGGATCACCAAAGGTGAGGGGAAAGCTGAGGACTTGGATACGCTGGAAAATCTGGCCAAGGTTATTAAACGGACATCACTGTGTGGTCTGGGCCAGACAGCTCCGAATCCATTACTTGCAACACTGCGCTATTTCCGTCACGAATATGAAGCCCATATCTTTGAGAAACGGTGTCCGGCGCATGCCTGTACCGCGCTGATGGAATATACGGTTGATAATGAAAAATGTAAGCGCTGCGGGCAATGTTCCAAAGTCTGCCCGGTCGGCTGCATCACTGGGGATAAAGATACACCCTATGTGATCGATACGCAGAAATGCATTAAATGCGGGGCTTGTCTGAAAAAATGCAAATTTAATGCAATCAGCCTAGCTTAGTATTTCAAATAGTTATCTAGATAAGCCTAAGAATGGCTGATCGGGTGTTCGTATATTTGAATGTCGAGTGATTTGTATTGTTTGCTTGAATGAAAAGTGGAAAAGGAGTGAGAGTGTGGAAAAGGTTCAACTCCAAATTGACGGAAAAACTGTATTGGCCTCTGCGAAATCCACGATTTTGGAAGCTTGCCGGAAAAACGGGATTTCTGTTCCGACACTGTGCCATGCTCCCGAGCTAACCAATTGGGGCGCTTGCAGGTTGTGCATGGTCGAAGTAGAAGGCATGCGAAACCTGGCCACAGCGTGTACGATGGAAGTACAACAGGGGATGGTCGTAAGGACTTCAACACCGGAAATTAGGGAAGCCCGCAGAACCATCCTGGAATTGATTTTAGCGAACCATGATATTGACTGCCTAACCTGCGAAAAGATGGGCGACTGCGATCTTTCCCGTTATGCCTATGAATATCAGGTTAAAGGAAATACTTTTCAGGGAGAGAAACGCTGCTCCGACCTGGATGACAGCAATCCGTTCATTTTTCGGGATATGAATAAATGCATTTTATGCGGCAAATGCGTGAGGGCTTGTGCCGAGATTCAGGTCAATAACGTTCTGGATTATTCCAAACGCGGTTTTGAAACCCAGGTCGGGCCTGCTTTTAACCTGCCGTACGGTGACTCAGATTGTGTATTCTGCGGTTCATGTCTGGCCGTTTGTCCGGTTGGTGCGCTGACTGAAAAACAAATGATCGGCAAAGGACGCCCCTGGGAAATTAAAAAGGTTCGGACCACGTGTCCTTACTGTGGAACAGGCTGCAATTTTGACCTGAATGTCAAGGATGGCAAAGTGATCGGAGTAACCTCCAGTTCCGATGCACCGGTCAATGGCAAGGCACTGTGCGTGAAAGGACGGTTTGGATATGATACGATCCACAGCCCAAATCGCCTGCAAGCGCCGCTGATCAGAAAAGACGGTAAACTGGTCGAATCGGACTGGGACGAAGCCCTTGACCTTATCGCAGAGAAATTTACGGCAATCAAGGCCGAGAACGGTCCTGATTCGCTGGGTGCTTTAAGCTCAGCACGCTGTATCAATGAAGACAATTACCTGATGCAAAAACTGATGCGCGCAGTGATTGGGACCAATAACATCGATCATTGCGCCCGGACCTGACACGCTCCCTCTGTGGCCGGTCTGGCCACTTCATTTGGCTCGGGAGCTATGACGAACTCAATTGGTGAAATACCGCATTCCAAGGTTATTTTTGTGATCGGTTCCAATACGACTGAAGCCCATCCCGTCATCGGCGGCAAGATCAAGCAGGCAGTCTTGAACGGCTGCAGACTGATTGTAGCCGACCCGAGGGGAATTGAGCTGACCGGGTTTGCCGAAGTTTGGATGAGACTACGGCCTGGAACGGACATCACGCTGATTAATGGGTTGATGTATATTATTCTGAATAAAGGTTGGGAAGACCGAAACTTTATTGCTAAACGGACGGAAGGTTTTGAAGGACTGAAGGCGATTCTCCCCAAATATACGCCCGAGTATGTCAGCAGGGTTACCGGGGTTCCGGAGGAACTTCTTTACCAGGCTGCGGAGATCTATGCCACGGCCGAAAGTGCCCAAATCTTCTATACACTGGGCATTACCGAGCATATCACCGGTACGGACAATGTGATGTCCCTGGCCAACCTGGCCATGTTAACCGGCAATCTTGGCAAAGAAAATTCCGGCGTCAATCCGTTGCGGGGACAAAACAATGTCCAGGGAGCCTGTGATATGGGTGCGCTGCCGAATTTCTTCCCGGGATATCAGAAAGTGGAAGACGAAAAAGCAAGAGACAAATTTGAAAAGGTCTGGGGAGTACCTTTAAACCAGAACAAAGGGTACATGATCCCGGATATGTTTGAAGCCTCTCTTAAAGGGAAGCTGAAAGCAATGTATATTATGGGTGAGGACCCGGTTTCAACGGATGCGGATGCTCATCATGTACGCAAGGGGCTACAGGCACTTGACTTTCTGGTTGTCCAGGATATCTTCCTTACCGAGACAGCCAAACTGGCCGATGTTGTGCTTCCTGGCGTGAGCTACGCGGAAAAAACCGGAACATTTACGAATACCGAACGCCGCGTGCAAATGGTCAACAAAGCGGTTGAGCCTGCTGAAGGCGCCAAACCGGACTGGCAGATTATCAGTGCCATTGCCAAAAGAATGGGCTCTGATTTCAACTATCGTTCAACGGCAGACATCATGAATGAAGTCTCTTCATTGGCGCCGCAGTACGCGGGTATTTCGCACGAACGTCTCGGAACGAATGGCCTGCAGTGGCCGGTTACCTGTGAGACCCATCCGGGTACTCCAATTCTGCATATGGATGGCTGCACACGGGGCAATGGGCTGTTTATGCCAATTGAAGCCAGAGTTGCGGATGAGCTGCCTGATAAGGAGTATCCTTTCCTGCTTAGTACCGGACGCAAACTGAGCCACTATAACATCTCGACGCGCTATTCAGACGTATTAAGTGCTTATTCGGCAGAAGAATTTGCCGAGGTCAACCCTGAAGATGCCAGGAACTTAAATGTCTGTGACGGTGATAAGGTCAGGGTCTCCTCACGCCGGGGTGAAGTGGAGACAAAGGTTAGGCTGACAGACAAGGTTCCGCCCGGAATGATTTTCATGACATTCCACTATGTGAGCTCCCCAGTCAACGTCCTGACAAACGCAGCTTGTGACAAGATCTCGGGTACGTACGAATACAAGGTGTGCGCAGTTAGAATTTCAAAATAAAACCATACAGGCAGCTGCTTAGTATTGCATCATCAAGATAAATTTAAACAAATATGCATGAAAGGCCAAAAATACAAAAATTTGTTACAAACTAAAAAGTCTTCCTTCAGAGTTAAAACCGGGGGAAGACTTTATTTTCTGTAAAAAGGAGTGACAGACTTTTAATAAACATAAGCCTGTCACTCCTTGTCCGAGGCAGACATATATTGGTAGAGGAACAATGAGCAAAAGGGGTATCTTCATTGAAGGCAATAGCATTTGTTGATTACGAAAATATCTGGGAAGGCCTTCACGAATACGGCTACAGGCTGATGCCAGAGGAGTTTATTCAGCTTCTGGAGGATTATGCTGAT
The DNA here is from genome assembly GCF_004343605.1 of Dehalobacter sp. 12DCB1. GTDB lineage: Bacteria > Bacillota > Desulfitobacteriia > Desulfitobacteriales > Syntrophobotulaceae > Dehalobacter. Next base: position 304,092 of record NZ_POSF01000014.1, on the reverse strand, counting down.
CATATCGGAGTCGATCTGAAGGCCGTCTATTTGTATGCAAATTTTGACAAGGAAGAATTCTGGAGGACCCAAACTGCCTTTGAAAAGAGAAACATCTTCACGCGTCATGTCTATGGAAAAAATAACTATGTGAAAACTGAAGTCCGTGCAAATGCAGCGGATACGGAACTGATGCTGGAGGTTCAAGAAATTCTAGTGACCAGACCGAAAGCCGCAGAGTTATTTCTTTTATTTACAAGTGATGGCGATTTCCTGCCTATCATCCGAAGAATTCGTGCCTGGGGGAAAGAAGTCCGAATCATCGGCGTTAAGGACAAAATCAATCACCTGCTGATCCCTTACTGTGAAAGCCTGGATGTTTTCTGCAATCTTCTCAATAAGGATTATGCCAAGTATATGCCTGTTGATGATTTGTCGATAGGAATCGAATTGATTGCTGAGATGCAGATGAGACTGCCCTATGTTGCTTCTACCAGGGCCCGGTCATATTTAAGTATTAAGCTTGGAAGAACGGCCTCTGAAGTCAAAGATTTTATCCAGTACCTTTTGACGGAGAACTGCTTGATAGAAAAAGAATTACATGATCCAAACCTTGTCATCAAAAAGACCAAAATTTATTTATTAAACCTGGTCAACCCATTGGTCACAAAAATTCTAGGCAGTAATTTGACAGAACAGCTTGCAGCCCGTTACACAAGACTAAGTTCAGAAATTGTTGAGAAGTAACAGGAAGAAACAGGGCTGTAGGTCTATTGTTTGGCGGCTCAAATCAAAGTACAATTATTAATCCGATTAATCAGGTTCTCGAAACACTCCAAGTAAGGTTCTAAGCTCAGCATTCAAACTCTGGTTTTGTACCTGGCGTACATACCAGAGTTTTTTGACATTATTTTGTATATTAAAAGGAGGGTTCTTAGCAAAGAATCCTCCGTAAGACCAGATGCTCCTATTTGTGTTTCCTATTCCATAACAGCGCTTATCTGAGGGCTAAAATCATTAATGCAATAAGCAAGATGACAAAGGCGATGATCAATACCGGAAAAAAGATAAAAAAGTTAATAATAAGGAATAAACTTGCTAAAACAATTCCGCCTATCAGTCGCGGGATAAAACCAATAACAGGCGGTGGAGAGACTGGTGAAAGTGGCTGAACAGGCGGAATAGTAAACAAAGGTGACCTGGAGGGGAAAGGAGCACACTTGCAGCAGCCGCCTAACCGTCGATTAAAAAGTAGTGACATTGAGATTCCTCCTCTTAAGATGGAAATAGGCCCAAGGGGCTTTAATAAGATAAGAGGAACGTGGGCTGCCCCCAAAATATCTGGACAGCCGCAAACTGCTATATCCCTTTAGAGACTCAAACGGAAAAGGATGATCCCGAGAAGCAGTAAGACCAGACCGGACAGAATCGCGATTGGGTTAATGATGAAGTCACAGCATCGACTTGTCTTTTTATATTATTCGGCTTGTCTGAGGTATGTTCATAATCCAAGGGATTCTATGGTATTTTTCTAAAAATATTTCTAAAAACATATTTCGGAATTGACAAAAACATTGGCCTGACATATAGTAAAACTAATTTAGTTTGAACGTCAAAATAAAGAAGTATGATGGTAAGTGATACGCTATGAATAATCTTTATGGGACTTTAAATGAACTTCTGGTAAAGTTATTTAACGACATTCTCCAAATCGAAGAATTGTCCCTTAAGGACAATGAGTTTAGCGATCTCTCTATCACAGAAATACATGTGATTGAAGCAATTGGCCTCGCTAAGCGCAACATGTCTTCTGTAGCCAGAGACTTGGACATTACGATCGGGACTCTGACCATTTCGGTTAATAACCTTGTGCAAAAAGGCTATGTGAACCGGATTAGAAGTGATGATGACCGACGAATTGTGCTAGTTTCTCTTACGGACAAAGGTGTACAGGCGTATAAGCATCACGCCGGGTTTCATGATGAAATGATCCAAACAACCATTTCCCGACTTTCGGGTGAGGAAATGGAAGTGCTTGTTTCGGCTCTCGAAAATATCAATGGGTATTTTAAGGTCAAGTATAATTTGAAAAGAAGAGAAAAATAACAGAGCAAGCTGAACAGATACGGGAGGTTGGAAAGAATGCCAGTCAGGATTATTACGGACAGTACCAGTGATCTCCCCGGCTATATAATAGAGAAATATAACATTACGATTGTGTCGTTGAAAGTCTTGTTTGGGGAAGAGGAATACAGGGACGGAATTGATATTACCAACGAAGAGTTTTACGCTAAAATGGCCAGGCATAAAGAACTGCCGACGACAGCCCAGGTGAATCCGGGTGAATTTGTCGCGGAATTTGCCAAACACGTAGACCAAGGCGATGAAATCATCGGTATTTTTATTTCTTCCAAGCTGAGCGGAACGTATAATTCCGCTGTGATGGCCAGGGAGATCATGAATAAGGGCAGAATCTATGTAATCGACTCTAATAGCGCCACTTTCGGACTTGGACTATTGGTCATTGAGGCAGCCGAAATGGCCGCTGCAGGTAAAAGTGCGGAAGAGATCGTTCAAACAATTGAGATTCTGAAAGATCAGGTTCAATTCTATGGTGTTATTGAAAATCTAGAGAATCTGAAAAAAGGCGGAAGACTATCAGCGACCAGTGCATTTGCCGGCAGTATCCTGGGTATTAAGCCAATTATTTCTATCAAAGATGGAGCCGTCATTGTCGTCGGAAAAGCCAGAGGAAGAAAGAAAGCCTTCTTTTGGATTCTGGAAAACCTAAAAAACAACCATGTGGATTTGAATAATAAGAGAATCTGTATTGCTCAGGCTGCAGCACCTGAGAGTCTGGAGGAATTTAAACAGATCATTCTCAAAGAATATGTGCCAAAAGAAATTGTGGTATTTTCGCTAGGCCCTGTGATTGGAACCCACGCTGGTGCAGGCTGCATAGGGATAAGCTGTTTGGGATAGGGAAGCAGACCGGTTTATGATGATTTGCCCCGCATCTTCAGTAGGAGGTGCGGGTTTTAAAATCTCAAAAATAGAATTTAAGGATAGAGAAAATAAAAGAATGATAACGGGAATGCAAAATTGACAAATATATTGCTATATCGTAATATTAGAATATAAGAATGGAGGAGGGGTTTGCTTGTTGACTTACAAAGATAATCCGGTTTATTTCGAAGAAAGGGCGGACATATTAAAAGTACTTTCCCACCCTGTCCGGCTTTGCATTGTTAAAGGCCTGATGGAAAATGGGGAAAGCAACGTAATGAGCATGCAGAATTGTCTGAGTATTCCGCAGTCGACAATTTCTCAGCACTTATCTGCGTTGAGAAATAAGGGAATTATAAGGGGTAGACGCGAAGGACTAGAGGTCTTTTACTCGGTTCAGAATCCATTAGTGAAAAAGCTGATCCACCTGATGTTCTTCGAACAATATTAAATATTTTGAATTTGAATTATTAAGCAATAAACTAAAAAAACATTAATAATATAGGGTCGAGGAGGTCGTATCTAATGCATAAAAGAATTGCGATTGTCGGTGGGGTCGCTGGAGGAGCAACCACTGCTGCAAGATTAAGAAGACTTGATGAAGAATCGGAAATCGTTATATTCGAGAGAGGCGAACATATTTCTTTTGCGAATTGCGGACTGCCCTATTATATTGGAGGCGTGATCAAAGGACGGGATAAACTTCTTGTCCAGACCGTTAAAGGAATGACCAACAGATTCAATCTGGACATCCGGATAAAATCAGAAGTAACCGCGATTAACCGGCAGGATAAAAAGATTCAGGTAAAAAACCTCGCCACAGGTGTCGTCTATGAGGAAAGCTATGATCTACTCATTCTTTCGCCCGGAGCAAGTCCTATCATTCCGGGGATTGAGGGCATCACCGACAACCCGAGGGTATTCTCGCTTCGAACAATTCCCGATGCCGAAGCCATTGACAGTTATATTGATCAAAACCAGGCTAAAACAGCGGTCGTTATAGGCGGCGGATTTATCGGCCTTGAAATGGCCGAAAATCTAAAAGAACGTAACCTTGATGTCTATCTGGTTGAAGCCACTGATCAGGTACAACCCTCAATGGATTAT
>NZ_POSF01000012.1 GCF_004343605.1 Dehalobacter sp. 12DCB1 | reverse complement strand
AGAGGACATTAAAAATTATCTTGTGCATTTGATGATAGATAAAAAACATTCGCACTCATTTGTAAATCAAAGTATCAGTGCAATTAAGTTTTTTTTCTTTTCTGTCCTTGGAAGGACGGATATTTGTTATAATCTGCCCCGACCCAAAAAGGAAGAAATACTTCCTGATGTGTTAAGTCAGGAGGAAGTATTTTGTATCTTGAGATCTGTTAAAAACATTAAGCATCGAGCCATATTGTTTTTAATATATTCTGCTGGTTTAAGGGTAAGTGAAGTGGTTAATCTGCAAGTGAATGACATTGATAAAAGCAGAATGCTAATCCATATACGGCAGGCCAAAGGGAGAAAAGACCGGTATTCAATTCTATCTGAAATTACACTCAATATTTTAAGAAAATATGTTAGGGAATATAAGGTGAAAGACTGGCTCTTTAAGGGAGGAAATGAAGGAAGTCACCTATCGGAACGGAGTGTTCAAAATATTTTTAAGGAAGCCTGCACAAAAGCGAATATTAAGAAAGATGTATCTGTTCATTCACTCAGACACTCCTTTGCCACCCATTTGCTGGAAGGCGGTACGGATCTGAGATATATCCAGGAACTTTTAGGGCATAAAAATTCTAAAACAACAGAAATATATACCCATGTAAGCCAACGGGATCTAGCCAAAATACACAGCCCAATCGATGCACTGGACATAGAGGTTTAAAAGAAGTAAATTCTGCTAAAGGAAATATCTCCGCAACCCTTGCGGTTTACCTCCATATTTGGATGTAATCCGCAACATATGCGGAAAAAGGACGTTATATGCAATGCCACAAAACGCCGCGCCTCCATGCGCGGATTATGGAGATTACTATGTAGCTATTTTATATTGTTAATCTATTCTGATTGAATAAATTTGTATAGCATAAGATAAACAAGAATTTATCTGTCAAAGGAGAGAAAAAATTTGAATTGGCTTAACGAAGTGCAAAACAGAATTAAGAGAAAAAATCAGATTCTTTTTGCTAAAGATAGTGAATTTTTAGCCGATTTAGCAGCATTGATTCAAGAACAAAATCATCGGACAATGGTCTTGTGGGCATTTGAATTTGCCGATGAAACTGTTAAAAGGTTGTTTGAGCGTTATCCGAACGAAAAGCGACTCGAATCCGCTGTGCTGGCATCAAAAGACTGGGCTGCTGGTAAAGTAAAAATGCCCGTGGCTAAGCGCGCGATTTTGCAGGCTCACGCAGTGGCAAAGGAAATCGACTCTCTTGAAGATATAGCTTTGTGCCATGCCATCGGGCAAGCTTGCGGCGTGGTTCATGCGAATGGACATGCTATCGGTTTTCCAATCTATGATTTGACAGCTATAATTAGACACTATGGTGTACCAGAATGCAAAAAAGTTGTTGAGGAGCGTAAGCAAGAATATATTGAGCAGATATATTATTGGCGAGAACATTATAAAGACTATCCGTGTGAATGGGCAGATTTTATGATGGCGGATTGATTTTGCAATTATGAGTAGTATTTATTTTAAGAAAAAAGAAAGATTGACAAATTCCAATTTATATGGTGTGAAAGTATGAGATGCCCACATTATTAAAGTATGATCATGTGGGAGTTTAGGGGGCCGCCGTCCTGGCGGCCTCTGAGCAAGAAGTGTGGCACTGCATATAACAGTGAATTCCCAAAATCTGAGAGAATATGAATGTAGTAACCAGACTTCGGGAATTCACGAGACGTTAGGCGAAATCGGACGGGGGTCGCGCCATCCTTGGCGCGAGTCGATTTTGAAGAAGAATCGGAGAGATTTTTTATGAATGTTGAGTTGTTTGATGGTGACTATATTTTACAGATTTATGATGACTTAATGTATACTCTGAACTCAACTGACAATAAGTACATATATGATAATGAATATTACGACAGGTCACTCGCCAATCATCATTTTTTGAGTAAATGTGGTTTGTCAATTATGAAAGATGGAGATGTCTTAAAAAGTGCAATTGTAATGAGCTCTGGTGGCCCTACTAGGGTTCATCCAAAATCCTTTGTAATTGATGACAGTAGTTTAATAATTATAGTAGGGAACAAAGCTTCTTGTTTGTCGATTCCGGATTTAGTATTAGATTGGCAAACCGAATGCGACTATGCTTGTTGTTTTGGTATTTATCGCTTTTCAGGTGATTTTTTAGTTAATGGTGAACTGGAAATTACACGCATAGATAAGAGCGGAAATATCAAATGGCAATTCTCTGGGGCAGATATTTTCGTAGATCCTGAAGGAGAAGATTGTTTGTTCATTTCAAACGATAGAATAAAAGTTAGAGACTGGAATGGAGATAGTTACTTATTAGACTCGGATGGGAAGCCGGTTGTATAAGGGCCCGCCGTCCTGGCGGGCTCTGAATTATAAGCGTCCGACTTCGCCTAACACAGCATTCCCGCCACTTGGAGGATTATGAATGTGGTCAGGGCGCGGCGGGAATGCCTAAACGTTATCTGAAACCTGGCTTTCGGGGCTAAATCAAGAAGCTATATTGTCTTTTCCCGTGCAGGATTCTCCTGATTTCAATTATTTCGTCAAGTACAACGTAAAACACAAGGTAATTCCCAATGATAAGGATACGATAATTCAGATTCATTAAGCGCATATCTTTAGGGATTGACCCCATATGTGGAAAGTTTTCTAGCTTTGAAATTGTCCTATCAACTTCGTCAAGGAAGGACTGCGCTGCTAAAGGATCATCAATCTGAATATACTCAATGATACTGGTTAAGTCTTCTTGAGCAATAGGAAGATATTCAATATGATACTTCTTAGTCATTGAGCTTCTCCCTAAGATTTTTCATTAAATCATTATGCGAGATTCGATTCATTCCGGAATTGCTTTGAGCTTCAGCTTCTCCCAATTTTTGATAGAGTTCTAAGAGCGCCTGTTGTTTTTCGTATAATGCCATGCTCATAACAACAAGGTCACCTTGACCGTTCTTCGTAATAAAAACAGGTTCACCATCTTTATGACAGATTTCAGATATTTGATTAAAATTATTTCTAAGGTCAGAAATAGGTTTTATTGTAGGCATAATTCTATCCTCCTATATCATTATATATATTGATATTATATCATAATTGTGATAGATATATGCAAGCGCCAGGCATCAGATAACAAGGCATTATCGCAACTTTGCCAATATGAATGAAGCATGACGCTGCGGTAATGCCCAGCCGTTATATGCAATGCCACAAAACGCCGCGCCTCCATGCGCGGATTATGGAGATTACTTTGTAGCTATTTATTTTGGTAAGCTATTTGTAGAATAAGATCTGTTAAAGGAGAAAAAACATGAATTGGCTTAACGAAGTGCAAAACAGAATTAAAAGAAAAAATCAGATTCTATTTGCTAAAAACAGTGAATTTTTAGCCGATTTAGCAACATTGATTCAAGAACAAAATCATCGGACAATGGTCTTGTGGGCATTTGAATTTGCAGATGAAACTGTTCAAAGGTTGTTTGAACGTTATCCGAACGAAAAGCGACTCGAATCCGCTGTGCTGGCATCAAAAGACTGGCTGCTGGTAAAATAAAAATGCCCGTGGCTAAGCGCGCGATTTTGCAGGCTCACGCAGTGGCAAAGGAAATCGACTCTCTTGAAGATATAGCTTTGTGCCATGCCATCGGGCAAGCTTGCGGCGTGGTTCACGCGAATGGACACGCTATCGGATTTCCAATCTATGATTTAACAGCTATAATTAGACACTATGGTGTACCAGAATGCAAAAAAGTTGTTGAGGAGCGTAAGCAACAATATATTGAGCAGATAAATTATTGGCGAGAACATTATAAAGACTATCCGTGTGAATGGGCAGATTTTATGATGGCGGATTGATTTTGCAATTATGAGTAGTGATTTATTTAAAAAAAAGGAAAGGTTGAAAAATTCAAATTTGTATGGGGAGAAAGTATGAGATGCCCCCGTTTATAAAAGTATAATCATGTGGAATTAAAGGGGCCGCCGTCCTGGCGGCCTCTGAGCAAGAAGTGTGGCACTGCATATAACAGCGAATTGCCAAAATCTGAGATTATATGTATGTAATAACCAGACTTCGGCAATTCGCGGGACGTTAGGCGACACTGGGTCATTATTCAAGTTTTAGTTGCATGAATTATAAGTGTAAGATTGAAAGGATTGTTTTATGAAACAAGAGATTGAACATAAGTTGGAAATTTTAATTGGACTTCCATTCCTGAGATGCGGTAGAGCTTGTGACTTACAGTGGTTTGGATTTGGTAAAGATGTTCAACGGGTTGATCATAATGGTTCAATTCGGAATGTGCATGAGTATGCGGTTCATATTCAATGTGCGTGGAGAATAACAGGGCCTAAAGGTATAATAGTTGCTTCACGCGATAGGTACATGCCAAAAGATGGTTGGCAGGGCGATGAACAAGATTTTGAATGGGATGTTCAAGGGGAGAATCGTTGTGATCAACAAATAAGTCAATTTTTCCGGGAGTATAACAATTTGATCGTTAAATCAGTAGTTGCTGATAGATTTGGTGGTTTCTGTATAGCGTTATCCGATGGATTCAATATTGAAGCCTTTCCAGATGATTCTGATGATGGAGAACATTGGAGATATTTTACATTTATAGATGATTCTCCACACTTTATAGTATCTGGACAGGGAATTTCTTGTGATTAGTAATTAAATTATTTTAATGCTCTATGAATGAACGGTTTTTATTTTGTCCATATTTGCCGCGCCGCCTAACAATAGATTCCCGCAAGGGTGCCATAAGAGGAAAGTATTGGGCGGGTTCAGGCACCACATCCTCCCGCCTAAGATAAGAGCTATCTAAGGCGGGAGGACGTCGGGAATCCGAAACGTTATGTAAAATGACATATCGGAGAAATACTCTGGAGTTTTAATGAAAAATTACTTTCTTTAAGATGACCCTTTGGTATTATCGGATAGAAGGGAGATAATTAACTTGCAAAAAGATAAAGGAATGACAAGAATAATATTATTACTAGTTATTGTTGTGATCTTAATTTCTGTAATCGTAATTGCTTTTAAACATAATAACACGACCGTTTCGAATGAAGTACAAGTAGAAAACGAAAGTGCGATAGCCCAGGGAAACAATTCTTTTATACAAAGGTACAATGGGATGAAGTATCCAGTAAAAAGTGGAATCCGCCGCTATATTGGAGAGGACCCATTAAGAATCTATCCTAACTCGAATGCTCCTTATATTTATGAAGATTATAAACCGGAAGTTGTAGAACTCATAAATGAAGTTGGAATGAATCGAGAGACCTGGTGTCTTGTACTGGATAGCAGAGGAGTCAGTGGCTATGTTAATCGTTCTGACCTTATACCGATTGATGAGGACAAAGATGAGAAGTATTCGCGTGATTACGGGAATGGCATAGAGACATTAGGAGGATACAAGGTGGGGGAACGGATTGAAACCCTTATTGGCATACTTGACAGGGATTATTATCTTGCGTATGAGAATGGACGGATTTATGAGTTTCCGGATAATCATTCTAAAGATATCGTTGTAGAACCGATGAATCGTTTGTTTTCTGAAATTCGTTCTTTGGACGCATTTGTAGGATATACAAATAGAATTCGTCGTTTGAGAACCGATTCTCCCGAATTTCCGCTACAAGACGGTTACAAAGTAGGTGATAATGCTGTTAAGGTATTGAATTATTATGATTCAAAATATCAACGTTTAGATGACGAGAAGAAAGCCTTATATCAGTATTCAGGCTATACGTTTATTCTGGAAGAAGGTCACATGATGGAGTTTTTTATTGATACAGAAGAATTGAATCAGATCAGCGTTATAACATCAATCTCAATAGATTAGACAAAAAGTATTTTTATTGCATGATGATTTAATAAGATGCCACTTTACATAACAAGGCATTACCGCAACTTTGCCAATATGAATGTGTTTAGGACGCTGCGGTAATGCCCAACCGTTAT
>NZ_POSF01000010.1 GCF_004343605.1 Dehalobacter sp. 12DCB1 | reverse complement strand
ATATGCAAGCGCCAGGCATCAGATAACAAGGCATTATCGCAACTTTGCCAATATGAATGAAGCATGACGCTGCGGTAATGCCCAGCCGTTCTACGAAACCGTACGCATTGGCCGCGCATCCATGCGCGGTATTATGAAAGTCATAATGATAGAAGGTGTTTTATTGAAGAATTCAAATTTTGAGGAACTTGTAGAGGAATATAAAGAATGTATTAAATTAAACGCCATTATTGATTATGGCAATAAGAGTGAAGTAAGGAAGGCTAATAAAGCTGTTGATAGAATGATCAAAATATCCCGTTTAATAAGCGAAAAATATCCTTCAAGGATTTATGACTTTGCTGAATTGTTAAGTGATAAAGATTTTAGGACCGATATTTGGGTGGCACATCATATATTGGAGAACATGGTATATTCGGGCGATTTGGAAGCTAGAGCATTAAACGTAATAATCGAGTATTCTAAGGAAGATTCAGTGAATGGTTTAGGGAATCGAATGTGGCTAGAGAATTGGTACAGGAAGGCAAAAGATGATTTGAAATTGTAGAAACTTTTGGTTGAATGGTGATAGGGGCCGCCATCCGTGGCGTCCTCTGAATTTGGGGGCGTACGGCTTCGTAGAACAGCCGGTTCCCGCCACTTAGAGGATGACGAATGTGGTCAGGGCGCGGCGGGAACCGGCGAGACGTTAAATGAAATTGGTCGCAAAGGCCGCGCCGTCCTGGCGCGGATATTTGAAAGTTGCCAAATAAAGTGATGAGAGGAGAGTTGAAATGACAATTATTGCTGCTATAAAAACGGGAACTGACTTAGTCTTAGCTGCAGACAGTAAAGTAACAACAAAAGGTTTTGGAGGTATAGTAGATGGTCAGTCAATTTGGCTCGACCAAACATATGACTATTGTACAAAGATTGCATTTAGTTTACATAATTGTTTTACTGCTGCTGTTGCTGGACAAGCTTCTTTTGGAGATATACAGACTTTAGATATCATTAAAGAATTCGATGCTGTAATTCCCGAAACTAGAGAAGCACAACACAATGAACTTATGAAATTAGTGAATAAAATAAATGAATTAAGGTCTTTGAAATATCATGAAATAGGTATTCCAGAACAGTATTTACCAGTAACATACTTAATACTTGGGGGGTCTGATCCAGAAGGTAGAGGAGTTAACGCTTGGCATATTACTTTTCAATCTAATACTCCTACTGTTATGGAAATACTTAAAACCCCTACCGTTTTTTTGGCTGGTGCCGCAGACAATGCATTGACATTATTGTATAACTATAGTTTTGGTTCTGTAAATGAAGTTGCAGCTACTCTTGAAATGGAAAGCAAACAGATGAACGAAGCTTTTAACAATTTAGTTTCACCAATTAACAAAATTAATTTTTCTGCTATGCCTATACAAGACGCTATGGATATGGCTGCTTTTTTGGCCAAGGTTCAAATTCAAATGGATCGTTTCCTACCAGGTATTGGTAGCTGTGGAGGTCCGATTGATATAGCCGTAGTTCATGGTTTACCTAGGAATGAAGTTAGATGGTTTCCCGGAAAAGAATTACACTATCCAACTTTTTAGATGATAAATAATTGAAATTTGGGGGTCGACGTCCTGTCGCCCTCTGAATCTGGGGACGACCAACTTCACTTAACAGCACCTTCCCGCAATCTGAGAAAATATGAAAGTAGTATGCAGACTGCGGGAATACGCGAGACGTTATGTGAAATTGCCTAGTTTGGGGAAGTGGGAGTCAAAAAGATGGATATTGATGATTTAATAAGATTTGAGAATGAAAATACTGCTCTTGATTTTAAGGCAACACAATATGTAAAGGAACAATATGAGTCACTTATTAAGGATGTAATGGCTATGGCCAATTCAAATGTACAGGGTGATAGATACATAATTGTTGGGGTAAAACATCAAAGTAGTGGTGATAGGGAGCTATTGGGTATTGAACGTACAGAATTTGTTGATCCGGCAGTTTATCAGCAACTTATTCTAGAAAATATTGAACCTAACATACTACTTAACTATTCTCCCTATGAATTTGAGAGTAAAGTATTTGGTGTTTTTATTATCTCAAACTGTATAGACCGTCCCTACATGATGAAAAAAGACTATAAAAATCTTAAAAAAGGTGATAGTTTTATCCGAAAGGGTTCCCAACAGACTAGAATGGAAAGACGTGATTTTGATCAGATATTTGCTTCTAGAACTAATAGAACGGATTATGACAAATTCGTTAGTCTCAGTTTTAAGGGGTTTAGGAATACGGAAGAAATAGAATTACCTGCGGTTAAGCGTTCTAAACTTCCTTCCGAAAGAGCGAAGGAGAAGATTATTAAAATTCTAGAACAAAAAAGAGTTGAGCCAGAGCCAACGGGTTATTTAAGAGCTATACGTTCAATGGGTTCATTATCATATTTCGGGGGCACTCCATATGAGAATCGAACAATTGAAGAATTAGAAAAGAACCTTGCAAATGTTAACGAAACATATCGCCCAGACGATTACTACGAAACATATGAGTTACACTCACATAAACTAAATATTACAATTGTAAATGATGGACAGAGTTATTTAGAAGATTGTTCAATAAAAGTTGAAGTTAAAAAAGCACCTGGTTTGTTATTAGCCTCAAGATTATATCATAAACCAGAGCATAATAGCTTGCTGGCAATTAATTCTATTGTACCAAGAGTAGAGACTATTACGTACCCAGACGTCGATTCTACGGAGGATGCCTGGATAATAACACAACAAATTGGTGACATAAGACATCAAATACCAACCGATGCATTTGATGTTGACATTAGAATTGTATTTTCCGAAAAGATAATTGGTAATGTTATTAATTTCGAGTGTAGACTATTTGGGAAAAACTTATCTCATCCATTACAAAGAACTTTAAGAATAAAAGTAATAGAATAATAGAAAGCTGGCAACTTCACATAACACGGCAGTTCCGCAACTTAGAATATATGAATGTGCAATGACGCTGCGGAACTGCCTGGACGTTATGTAAAATGACATATCGGAGAAATACTCTGGAGTTTTAATGAAAAATTACTTTCTTTAAGATGACCCTTTGGTATTATCGGATA